>NZ_JBDNTB010000011.1:0-57779 GCF_047719395.1 Propionibacterium sp. | reverse complement strand
GGACTGGGATGCGTAGGGCTGATCGGGCTGCTGTGACCTGTGGGGCTGCTGGTTGGGCTGTTCGGGTTGTGAAGGGTCAAACGGGTTCGAATCTGACATGGCGAGGACCTTTCTGATTCGGATTCGGGAAGTCTGGGGACGAAATATCATTTTACGCGACAGGTTCTCTGAGTTCAGTGAACCTGCGAAACAACAATCGGTGGTTTGTGTCGCGCCATTGTCCAATTGAAGATCGCCAGAACGCCATACCGAAATCATGTTCAGATGTGCAGAAGCGGCGTATCTCGGTAGTGCGATCGGTTTCAATGCCACAGGCTGAGAATCGTTGGAGAATTTGTTGGGGGCGCCAGCCTGTTGATTTCCCTCCGGGTCACACGGCTATCGGGGAAGGCGGATGAAGGCTTCGGCGGCCCTTGCGGCGGTCATCGAGGTGCTCCTCGTGCCTGGCGAAGTAGACATCCGGATCAGTCACGGCGAGAACAGTGTCGTCCGCCGCCGTTGGGTCGTCCGTGAGCAGCGCAATCAGTGCGCGCCAGGAATCCACCTCCGACATGCGCCGAGCCTGACGTGGCGGCCAGTCCGCACATTGAGCTCCGGCAATGAACTCAACCGCTCAAGGACCTGGCCGAGCAGAACCGACAGAACTCGACTCGCCAACAGCTCAACCCCCGCTGAGCTCAACCCCGCGGCAACGATGCCGGGCAGTCCGCTCCGGCATCACGGGCCGCATTGAGGAAGTTCTTGATCGCTGGAGCGCCCGAGGCAGGCACATGGCCGACAATCTTCTCCCCGTCGCCGGTGCACTGTACGAGATAGCCCGGCCCGTCGTCGGTCCTGGTGGCTTCCACGGTGATCGTGCAGTCGCATGGTGGGATGCAGCGGAAACCATCGGTGACAAGGCCCTCGACCAAGGCCACTGCATCCCCGACCTGGGCCTCCTGCGCCCCGGCTGCCCGCTTTGGCCAAGCCCGGTACTGCCTCCTGGCCACGGGAAGCGCCCACCACGAGAACGGCGTGATGACCGCGAACAGCAGGCCGATCGGCCATCTCCCGAGGGCGAACATGAAGATCGCGAACAGCGGCGCCGCGATGAACCAGATCCATACCGTCGCCAGCAGCACCGCCGACATCCGGGAGATCTTGATGGGCTTCGCCTGCCCAGACGGGTTGCTTCGTCCCAGCGGATTGCGTAGCGCCATGGTCGTCAGCCTAGTGGGCCGTTCGTGATCGGCCTCATCGCCGAGTGGTGCCTGCGTGCATTCAGGTCCGGGGACCTCTCGCCCAGCGCGAAGCCCGGCATGCGACGCGCACTTCACCGGGCCCTTCAGGAGGCGGCTCTCAGAAATCGGCAATCACCAGCTTGTGCATGGCGAGCATCTTCTCGAATGCATGGGGCCGCTTCATCAACTCAGCCATGTTCGCCGGCACGATCTGCCAGCTCACCCCGAATTCGTCCTTGCACCAGCCGCACTGTTCGGCCGAGGGGACCGTCGAGAGCACATTCCACAACCGGTCGATTTCCTCCTGGTCGGCGCAAGAGGCGATCAGCGACACTCCTTCGTTGAAGGTGAAGTCATGCAGTCCACCGCCATCCATCGCGATGAACCACTGACCAGCCAACCGGAAGTCGGCATACATCAAAGACCCCGACGCGAAATCGCTGCTCTCGGGATATGGGGCCACCACGCCGATGCCGGAATCGGGAAACAGTGCGGTGTACAGGTTGATGGCCTGCTGCGCCTTCGCACTCCCACTGGTGAACAACAAGCTCGGCACGACGAAGGGGCGTGGCTGCGAGTCGGGCCTGGCAAGCAGGAGCTGCCAGGTCATGCCATAACGATCCTGCAACCAGCCGTAGTGCGGTGAGAAGTCGTACTCGTCCAGCTCCATGAGCACAGTGCCGCCTTCGCCCAGGCCGGTCCACAATTCATCAAGATGATCTTTGGCGTGGCCGTCCGACGAGGGATCGAAGTGCAGCATCATCGAGATGGACGGGTTGATGGAGAATTCCGGGCCGGCATTGATGGCGGAGAATTCTTGATTGCCGAGTCGGAACTGGATCTCCAACTCCTGCCCGGCCAGTTCCTTCTGGAAGTCCAGGAGCCCTTCGGTCGGATAGTGGGCAATCTCGGTGACTTCGGCGTCAGGGAAGATTCGGACGTAGAAGTCAACGGCTTCGCGTGCAGTGTGGTCGAACCACATGCTGGGGGTGATTTTCTGCGTCATATATCGACGCTACCAGCGCTGCCGGAGCGTGCAAGGTATTTCGGCTGAGCATCCGCTGGGCGTGCTGTCGTTCTTCAGGAGCGCCACAGCCAGATGGCGAGCACCAGTCCCGCCAGTGCGATGGTCCAGCGCATCGCGAGCTCGGGAATGTGCCGTTGAATGGGAGGGCCGAAATTTCCTCCGATGATGCAGCCGATGCCCAGCGCCAGTGCCGCCCACCAGTCCACCGGCCCGAAGAATGCGAACAGCAAAGACGCGGTGAGATTGCTCAGCGCGAGAAGCATTGATTTGATGAATACAGCCTTTTCGAACGCCATCCGGGAGAAAAGCGCCGTCACCGCGAGATAGATCACGCCGGAACCGGCACCGAAATAGCCGCCGTAGATGCACACGCAGAACAACAGGGTGGTGTACAGCCACACAGGTGTGGAATGTTCTCCGCGCAGGCCCGTGATTTTGGGCTCCAGGAGCAGCAGCACCGACGCCAGCAGCACGAGCCACGGGACGATGGACTTGAAGCTGGATTCCCCACCCACCAGCAGCAAGCCAGCGCCCACCAGCCCACCGATCGCAGCAATTGCTGACTGCCACAGGGTTGCCCGGCGATCGGTCGTGAGAAAATGGCGGGCTCCGCGTGCGGTGGAGCCGACGCCGGCCCCCACCAGCCCCAGCGTGTTCGTCACATTCGCCGCGACCGGCGGCAGACCCACCGCGAGCAGCACCGGATAGCTCACCAGCGAGGCGAGCCCGGTGAGGTATCCCACCAGACCTGTGCCGATGCCGGTGAGGAGCAGCAGGACGAATACGGCGATCGACACGCAGGCCAGACTAATCCAGTGCCCGTTACCCGGCATACGGTGAACCCCGTGTGTGACCAGTCTCCCGTGCAGCCGGACGAGCAGATCCCCTGGGCAATGCAGCTCGTCGTCCACCGAGACCGGCGGCATCCCGCCCGCGAGGTCGATGTCTGTGAGGCGGCCTCCCGAGCTGTGGTGATGCTGCTCGATGATCCGCGCAGCCGGCCTGGCGGCAGCTGGCATGAGGCGGTTGAGCGCTGGTCGGGTGAACGGATCCGCAAACTGGTACGCAGGGCGGACGGCAAGAGGTGGACCGATGTCCAGGAATTCGACGGCCACACGGTGACTCAGCCGGGGCCGGAGGGTTTCGGACAGGCCCAGGTGCGCTCCTTCGTGCCGGCTCCGTGTCGTCCACTGCCCAAGGCCCTGGACAAGCTCCAGGTCTCCGGCACCCATTTCCCTCCCGAAGGCCTGAGCATGAATGCAGATGCCGTGGCGGTGATCGAGATCTCGCCAGAGTTGGAGTTGACCAGCGGCAAGCTGGCAGCTCAGTGCGGGCATGCGGCCCAGAGGCTCTACGAACTCGCCGACGACAGCCGCCGGGACGTCTGGCGCGATGACGGTTTCCGCGTTGAGGTGCGCAGGCCGGGGCCGGAAGTGTGGGCGAAGGCCCCTCGTCCGGTGAGCATCGTGGACTCGGGCTTCACCGAGCTGGACGCGCCCGCCGAGACGGTCAGGGGATTCTGGCGACAGGGCTGAACCCGGCGCAGACTCGCCCTGCCGCGCAGATGCCGCTGAGGGCCGGGCACAGTGAGGACCAGCCGTACCCCTCCGGAGTCGATTCAGCTGGGCAGCGGGTCGACGTCCACGGCCACTTCGAGAGTCGATTCACCTCCATCGGTGAAGATGACTCCCTTGAGCGGTGAGACGTCGGAGAAGTCACGGCCCCATGCGGTGACGATGTAGCGGGAATCAGCCAGCTGATCGTTGGTGGGGTCCAGGTCGACCCAGTCGCCGTCGGGGGCCATCACCGATGCCCAGGCATGCGTGGCGTCGCTGCCCTCGAGCTTTGCCCTGCCCGGCGGAGGGGTCGTTTCGAGATACCCGGAAACATAGCGGGCGGGCAGACCCATCGTCCTCAAACAGGCGACCGCCAGGTGTGCGAAGTCCTGGCACACTCCGCTGCGGGCATCGAGCAGCTCAGGCAGCGTGGTGTTCACACTTGTGGAGCCCGGTCGGTAGGCGAATTCGTGATGAATCTGCTCGTGCACGGTGCGGATGGCGGTTCCGAGCCCCATCTGCCTGGTGAGCATGTCATGGGCGAAGTCGCGCACGGCAGCAGGGAGCTGGACCATCGGGGAGGGCAAGGTGTAGGTCGCCCCGGCCACCGGATCGGCCTTGGCTCGCAAGGTGCTGGCGGCCTGGTCGATCGTCCACGCGTCGAGCGCATCGAGATCGATCGCGGGCCAGGTCACCTCGACGACGCTGCTCTTGGACACCTCGAAGCAGGTGTGCGGGGTGTGGATCTCGATGTAGTGACTGGCATTGCCGAAGGCATCAATCGTCTCGTCGAGCACATCGGGCTCGGGGGAGATGCTCACCTGGTGCTCCAGCACGCGTTGCGTGCCGGTGGCCCGAGGTCTCAGCACGGCCCGGGTGAAGGAGGTCGTCACCACCTGGTCGTATCGGTACAGGGTCCGGTGCCGCACGGAGTAGCAGCGAGTGCGGTGGAGATTGTCCACAGCGAGCGCCGTCATGCCCACATCTCCGTATCGGGCCAGGTGCGGGCCGATTCGTAGACGGAGAAGGCGCGGATTCCGCTCTGCAGCGCGAAGTGGGAGCTTTCGAAGGCGTTGGCAATCTGATGCAGCTCGCGTTCGATGCCGGTCAGCAGCTCCAGCAGCCCGGGCCTGTCGGTGAGGCACAGGGTCGCGATGTCGGCTGTCTCCAGAGCAGATTGCAGTGGTCGCAGGCGCGTCTCCACTTCAGTGTCCGGGACCGCGGCCAGTGCGATCTCGACCGCCTTGAACTGATGGGCGATCGAGCGCGGATTGCTCAGATCGCAGACCAGCAGTTCTGTCGCCGCGGCAGCGGGGGCACTCGAGCCGACACCGGCGGCCATCCGGCGTCGATATGTCACCAGGGAATCGCAGGCGCGCAGCACGGTCTCGGTCACCAGGGACTCCGTGATCGGTGGCCGGGCCAGGGCCAGGGTGCAGCTGACCAGCCGCAATGTGGCCGAGGCGCGTTCGAAGCGGCGTCCGATCTCCAGGAAGGCCCAGATCTCATCGCGCACCGTGCTCTCGGCGATGATGCCGGTGAGCGCAAGACAGCTGGTGAGCACCTGGGCGCAGACCGGTTGCAGCAGGATGTGCTCAGGCTCGGCCGCGGCGGACTCCATGGTCGCGGCGAGCCGAGCCACCACCGCGCTCGTGTCGCCGGTGAGCAGTGCCCTGCCCTGGTCGGAGGTCTCGCGGGTACGTACCACGTCGAAGGCCACGGAGCCGGGAGTCTGGACGTCGAGCATGGTCCGGCGCAGCTGGGGGAGCGATGCGGTCCGCTCGACATTCTCCGGGGGTTCCTGAGGCCATTCGGTCCGCTGGCCGGCCTGAACCGTCGTGACTGCCGCAAGGGCGTCCACCATGGTCGTCATGGCGGTGTGGCCGGGCGTGCGAGGCCGGTACAGATGATCATTGACGAGATTGTCCACCACCATGAGCAGCCGTGCGGTGGCCTCCGTCCGTTCGGAGTAGCGGCCCAGCCAGTACAGATTGGACGCAGTCCGCGGCGTGATGGGCGGCAGCTCGCGGTCCAATTCGTCGCGCTCGGGACGCAGCGTCACGATGGGAAGGCTCTGCGTGGCGCCACCTGCCTGACTGGAGCGCAACACCCAGACATCCTTGATGGCGCTGCCCTCCGGGTGACTCATCAGCGGGCGGTCGCCGCGCCGGGTGAGCCGGGCCGTGCCGCCATGCATGAGGTGGATGTCATCGCCGGCAGACACGTGGAAGGTGCGTAGCACGACGGCCCGGGGGACCAGCCCATGGGCTCCCAGGGCCGGTGCAGTGGCCGCCTCGACGAAGTGCTGGCCGACCCATGCCCAAGGCTCCGCAGCGATGCGATCCAGGATCAATCTCCTCGCAGACGGCCCAAGGGTCCAGCCGAGCAGCGGTGATGCGGTCGTCCGGCAGATCGGGCGGATCACCAGCTCATCCAGGTGCTCCCGGACATAGCCCAAGGACGAGGGGTCGCCGCACCACCAGGTGGCGGGTTGGGGCAGCAACAGGTCCTCGCCCAGGAGCCGGCGGCACACGGCCGGGAGGAAGCATGCCAGTGCCGGATTCTCCAGTACACCTGCTCCGAGATGATTGACCACACTGAGACGCCCGGCGCGGCAGGCGGCCACGATGCCAGGCGCCCCCAGCCTGGACTCGGGTCTCAGGTCGAGGGGATCGCTGCTGAGGGCCTGAACATTGCGCAGCACGACATCGACGGGTTGGCGCTGCCCGATCGTGCGCATCCACAGCCGGCCGCCCTCCACGACGAGATCATCGGCCTGGGCGAGGGGATGACCGAGAAGGGTCGCGGTGAGCGCCTGGTCGTAACTGGATTTCGCCCCCACCCCAGCAGTGAGCAGTACCACGCGCGGTGCCTCAGTGCGAGGAGCCGCTTCCTGAAGGGCCTGTTCGATGTGGTCGAAGAATCCCCTGAGCCGATAGGGACCGGTCGAGCGGTACAGCCGGTCCAGCACCCGGGAGATGATCCTGCGGTCGGCCATCGCATAGCCCGCACCCGAGGGGACCTGGGTGTGGTCGGACACGACCGTCCACTGCCCACCGCTGGCACGAACCAGATCTGTGGCGCCGAGCACCAGCTGACGTCGGTTGGGCAGCCGCACATGGTCCAGGGGGAACAGGAAACCTTCGTGCCCCATCACGATCTCGGCAGGCAGGACGCGATCGTGGAGCAGTGTCCGCGGGCCGTAGAGATCGGTCAGCACCAGGTCGAGCAGTTCCGCTCTCTGACGGACCCCGGCGTCGAGCAGCGACCAGTCACTGGGGCTGATGAGCAGGGGCATCGGATCAAGGTGCCAGGTAGGTGCGTAGGGCTCGGACTGGCCGAAGGAGACGCCCTCGGCGTCGACGAGCTGCCCGATCTGGCGTGACACTGCCGCCATGTCTTCGCTCGCGAGGCCTTTCAGGGCCACGCGCGCGGGGTCGGAGGCCTGATCGGCGACGTGATCGAGCAAGAAATCCCCTGCGGACGTGCCGGATCGCGAGAGCTCTTGCACATAGCCCTCGAACAGCCCGGTGGTCTCGGCGGTCATTGGCATGACTGTAGGCACATTTGGGGGCGGGCGGGGCTCCGATCTCACGAGAATGTTTTCAAATGAGAATATGTTCTTTCGATGTGATGCCGTGCACACGGCACTTTTTGTTGCACCAGGGCGAGCCGATGCCCGTGTCCCGGCCGCTGAGCGACGCATCGGTTGCATGCCGCACGGTCGTGCTGCGTACGTCCGTGTGT
The DNA here is from genome assembly GCF_047719395.1 of Propionibacterium sp. Classification (NCBI taxonomy): domain Bacteria; kingdom Bacillati; phylum Actinomycetota; class Actinomycetes; order Propionibacteriales; family Propionibacteriaceae; genus Propionibacterium; species Propionibacterium sp. Next base: position 50,229 of record NZ_JBDNTB010000011.1, on the reverse strand, counting down.
GCACAGGGCCTTGACGCAGCTGAAATGCTGGTGGCATCAGTGTCGCGTCAGGGGGTCACGATGAAATTCGATCGCAGGTCGTTGCTGATGGCGGGTGCGCTGGTGGCACTCGCGGGGTGCTCCAGCGCGAATCCGGTGACTGGCGCCAGCAGCGGTTCCGGCGCGTCGAAGCAGGGCCTGGTCGTCGGTTCGCAGCAGTACTACTCGAACGAGATCATCGCTGAGCTCTACGCCCAGCGACTGGAGACTTCCGGCTTCACCGTCACACGGCAGTACCAGATAGGACAGCGAGAGGTGTATCTGCCCGAGATGGAAGCGGGCCGCATCGACGTGATGCCCGAATACAGCGGCAATCTTCTGCAGTACTACGACAAGACCGCAACGGGAACCGATCCCGCCTCGGTACACAGCCAATTGGCCGCAGCGCTGCCCAAGAGCCTGCGCGTGCTGGACGCCGCGGAGGCGACTGACCAGGATTCCTACACCGTCACCCATGCCAGCGCCGACCAGTACGGTCTCACCTCCATCGGCGACCTCACGAAATTGGGGCGGGTCATCAAGGTGGCCGCGAACTCGGAGTTCGCCTCCAGACCCTATGGTCCCAAGGGGCTGGAGAGTGTCTACGGCGTCCAGGCCACGGTGGTCGGCGTCGAGGACTCCGGTGGTCCGCTCACGGTGAAGGCACTGACCGATGGCTCGGTGGATGCCGCCGACATCTACACCGCTGACCCGGTCATCGGCATCGACAACTTGGTCGTGCTCGATGACCCGAAGCACCTGATCCTGCCGCAGAACGTCACTCCGCTGGTGACTGGCTCGGTGGACCAGGAGGCTGCTGCGGCGATCGACTCCGTGTCGGCGAAACTCACCACCGACCAGTTGCGGGCGCTCAACGCGCAGAGCACCACCAAGCAGCAGAAATCCTCTGACATCGCCAAGGCCTGGCTTGCCGACCATGGCCTGGGCTGAGGCCGTCCTGAGGCTCAGCATCGGGGGTCCATGACGCCTCGTGCACAACGGGCACCGCTTCCGGAGGGGGGTGACTCCCCTCGGATGCGGTGCCCGTTACGTGATGTCGGTCACTCGGTGTGACTCAGATCACAGCGTAACGTCCTGGACCTCGATCTCGGGGAACTTGCCGAGGGGGGTCGAAAGGTAGCGATCGCCGGAGTCCGGAAGCAGGACGATGATCAGCTTGTCCTTGTAGGCGGGATCCTTGGCGATCTCGATGCCAGCGGTCAGTGCAGACCCGGAGGTGATGCCCACGAAGATGCCCTCGGTGGTGCCGAGCAGCTTCGCGTTGGCGAAGGAGTCCTCATCGGTGATGTCGAGCACCTTGTCGTAGACGGTCTTGTCGAGGGTGGCCGGCTCGAAACCGGTGCCGATGCCCTGCAGGCCGTGAGGGCCGGGCTTGCCACCATTGAGGATTGCGCTCTTGGCGGGCTCGACGCCGATCACGGTGAAGCCGGGCTTGTTCTCCTTGAGGTACTTGCCGGCGCCGGACAGCGTGCCACCGGTACCGATACCGGAGATCAGCACGTCAGCCTTGCCGTCGGTGTCCTTGAGGATCTCCGGGCCGGTGTGCTCGTAGTGGGCCTGGGGGTTGGCCGGATTGTCGAACTGTCCGGGGATGATCGAGTTGGGATCCTCTTCGTGCAGCTTCTTGGCGTAGGCGATGGCACCCTTGATGGCCAGCGGCCCGGGGGTGAGGATGACCTCGCCGCCGTAGGCCTGGATGAGTGCGCGGCGCTCGACGCTCACCGCGGCGGGAAGCACGATCTTGACCTTGTATCCGCGCGCGGTGCCCACAGCAGCCAGGCCGATGCCGGTGTTGCCCGAGCTGGGCTCAATGATGGTGCCACCGGGCTTGAGTGCGCCGCTCTTCTCGGCATCCTCGATCAGGGAGAGCGCGATGCGATCCTTCACCGAGCCGGCCGGGTTGAAGTACTCCAGCTTGATGGCGAGGTTGGCGTCGGGGATACCGGCTGCCTCGAGGAAGTGCGGAATGCGCACCAACGGGGTGTTACCGATGAGCTCGGTGATGGATTCGTGAATACCGGACATGCGGAACCTTTCGGATTTTTGTACTTCTGGGCGGAAATTGGAATGTGGAAATGCGATGACTGATCATGGGGACTGACCGCATCAGCAGGAGGCGCCAGAGATCTCGTCCACCGTCTCGCACCGGAACTCAAGCCCTTGTGACAAACGGTTGACGGGAGGAGAAGCGATGGCCCGACTCGTGATCACCCCCCGAGGAGGAGGCGGCAACCCAGGCACCCTGAAAGGTGTGGAATCACGAGGAACTGAACTGTGCGGTCGCTCTTCAGTGGCAACGACAACACATCATGGCAGACTCGACGCGCACCAGATCACTGTGCTCAGCGAGGTAAGAGGCCATGACGGTGATATTAGTCCACGACTCGGTGAAGTCAATTCCGTGCTCATGCCTCGATGACCATGCCTCGATGACGCGGAGCGCGTGATGGTGGGCCGTCCTCCTCCGTGATGCTGTCCTGCCTCAGCGATGCAGCGAGGTGAGTGGGCCAGCAGACAGCTCCTGGTGAGCGAGTCGTCCACGTCCGGCAAGGAGGCGACCCGGCTGAGGGCATCGTCGCGCTTGCCCCCGGATCAGCCGGGTGATCGAAGGGCTGAATCCCTGGAAGACAGGCTGGGAGAGACCGACGTTTGTCCAGCAGGCCCGGCTCGGGCTGGACTCCCGCTTGCCGCTCGAATCCGGATGCGCTCCTCGGTGCACAATCAGGGGGTGACCGATGTCGCGAGAGCACGAGGCAAAGCTCTGTTCCAGTTGCGCTCCCATGTGGCGCGACCCAGGCCCATCCGCGTCCCACCTCGTGAGGTCGACCCACCGAGACAGGTGGGGCTCATCGTGCATTCGCTCGCGAGCAATCCGGGACGGATAGTCAACATCGCCAGGCGCGTCACGCAGTCCATCGGAGCGCAACTCTGGGTGGAGTTCACCTCCTTGGCCGAGCCCGGTCGCACCCAGACCGTCCGGTTGCGCCATCGCGGGATCGATTCGCTGGTGGTTGCCGGTGGTGACGGCACGATCCGCCAGTCGATCGAGGAGCTGGTGGGCAGCGAGCTGCCACTGGGCATTGTGCCGGTGGGTTCCGGGAACGTGCTCGCCGCAGCGCTAGGTCTCACCGGCCGGCGGATGCCTGACCAGATACGTTCGGCCATCTGCGGATCCTTGGCCGATATCGACGTCGGCGAGGTCACATGCCTGCAAGGCGATGGCCAGCTGCGTGGCCCCTTTCACTTCTGCTGCATGGCTGGCATTGGCAGGGACGCGCGCACGGTTCAGTCGACGCCTCGGGCGGCAAAGAAAGTGATGGGCCCACTGGCCTACGGCATGGCCGGGCTCGGGCAGATTCTTCGTTCTCCGATGTCGATGTCGTGGCGCGTCGACGACGGTGACTGGCACCAGGGACGCGACTGGACGGTGCTGGCCACGAATACACCCCTGGTTCCCGGTGCTCACATCGTGCCCGGTGGTGTCGTGCTGGCTCGCGATGCCCGGATGGATGACGGCCGGCTCGACGTGGTGGCCGTCGCTCCGCACCGCCCCGACGAGTGGATCGGTATCGCTGCCAAGGGTCTGCTCGGCAGCACTTCCTCGGCACCCGGCCTGCAGTATGCGCAGGGAGTATCGGTCCAGGTGCGCTCGGCGGTACCGGTCGCCGTGCAGGCGGACGGTGACATCGTCTCGACGCACTGCTCCGAGTTCAGCGCCGGGATTGTCGGACAGGTGTGCATCCGGGTGCCCTGAACCGGCGGCCATGACTGGGGGCCAGGCAGTCAGGCGGGCACCAGGGCCGCCGCAATGGCAGTTGCGAGGGTGACCGCGCGCTGCTCGGTGTCATCGGGGGCGACATCGATGCTCAGGACGTCTTCGGGCCAGTCGGCATCCTCGGACAGCCAGGAGGGTCTGGACCAGTACTGCGGCGCGAAGGCTCCATGGGCAGCCAGAGACTTGTCGATAGATGTCGAGTGCGTGCTGCGAATCAGTGGAAAACAGGCCCGGCCAGCGTTGAGCGGCCGTACGTCCCCGGCAAGTAGTGAGCACAACCGGGAATTGGCCCGGCGCCAGGCAAGCGCCCAGCGGGGCAGGTCGATACGGGCCAGCATCGTGAGTGTGACGGGGCCTGCGGGGGCGGGGCTGAGGGTCGCATCGAGGGCGGCGTCGGCGCGGGCCATGGCAGTGAGCAGGGCAGCGCATTCCGGGGGAGCGCTGCCTGGTTCCGTGCTGCTGATGATCGGCTGCGCCCGCCAGGCGTGCTGGGCTTCCAGAAGCTCCAGGCCGGTTCTGGTCACTGCCTCGTCCTGCGCGCCGCGGGACCTCAATGGGTCGAGCGTGATCCCGGGTGCGGTCGTGATCCAGGCGCCATCGGGCACCGGGAGCAGCTTGCGCAGACTCGCGATGCGGATGTCGGCCGGGGGCTCCGGATTTGATGCGGCCAGGTCTAGTGGGAAGGGGTCGATGAGTTCGTCCAGCAGGCTGTGTGTGGCGTCCTCGACGACCAGGTGCCCCAATTGCCGGGCCCGGGACAGCTCCTGCGCCAGTTCCTCCGTCACGGTCATGGCACCGACCCGGCAGGTCAAGATCGCTGCCGGACCGGCGCAGGCGTCCACGGCCGAGTGCAGCGCAGCCGGATCGAACTGGAGTCGGCCGTCGACAGCTACCGGACGCACCGCCATCGCCTCGAGCCAGAACGGCGTGGCCATGGTCTCGCAGTGGTAGGCCGGGAGCAGGGCAGTCGTGATGGCGTGCGCCCGGCACCACCGCGCGACGAGGGACAGGGCCTGGCGTCCGGAACACACGGTCAGCGCAGCGGGCCAATGCCACCCGTGCGGGTCAGCTCCGTGGCTCGATGCACCCGGGACGGGCTCCATCGCCGCCATGGAGTCGTGTGATTGAGCGCTGCGATCCACGTCGACAGGTTAGCCGCGAGCCCGCCCGGCCGGATTTCGTCGGAGTCTGGCCGGACTCCTCCGCCACGGAGGCGTGCCACCATGGCGGCATGGACATCGAGAGCACCAGCGGGCACATCGGCACTCCGGGTTTCGCCGCCCTGGATTTCGTGGGCAGGGGCGCGGCGCTGCGTGACGAGATCATCGGGCTGAGGCGAGAACTGCACCAGATCCCCGAGATCGGCTTCGACCTGCCGAAGACGCACGCCCGCGTGCTCAAGGAATTGCGAGGGCTACCGCTGGAAATCCACGAACTCGCCGACTGCAGCGGTTTCTGGGCTGTGCTCCGTGGCGGGCGTCCCGGCCCGACGGTTCTGCTGCGCGCCGACATGGATGCCCTACCGGTCACCGAGCAGTCCGGCGTGGACTTCGCGTCCAGCAACGGTGCCATGCACGCCTGCGGCCATGATCTGCACATGTCGGGCATGGTGGGAGCGGTGCGGATTCTCGTGCAGCTGCGTGAGCAGATCGCCGGCACGGTGCTGTTCATGTTCCAACCCAGCGAGGAGACCGCAGCTGGTGCCCGGCGGATGCTCGACCAGGGGCTGCTGGAGGCCTGCGGGGAGCGCCCCGTGGTGGCCTGGGGTCTGCACGAGATGCCCTATCCGGTGGGCACCGTGCACATCAGCAGGGGCGCGCAGATGGCCAGCAACTGCCAGATCACTGCGACCTACACCGGGGCCGGTGGACACGGTTCCGCCCCGCACGCCGCGATCGACCCGGTGCCTGCGGTACTCGATCTCGGCCAGCAGTTGCAGAATCTCGTCACTCGCGAATTCAGCGTCTTCGATCCGGTGGTGTGCACGGTCACCCAGCTGCGCGCCGGCGAGGTGATCAATGTGATCCATGACACCGCCTACCTCGGGGCCACCTTCCGAGCCGTCTCGCGCGAGGCCACCGAGCACTTCGCCACCCGTGGCGTGGAGCTTGCCGAGTCGATCGCCACCACTCACCGCTGCCAGGTGGACGCGGAGTTCAAGGTCAATTGCCCGACCACACTGAACGATCCCATCGCGGCCCAGCGGGCGCTGGACACCGCCACCACCCTGTTCGGCCCCGGGCGGGTGGTGGACATGGACCACCCCGTGATGGCCAGCGAGGACTTCAGCTATGTACTGGAGCAGGTGCCCGGAGCCTTCTTCTTCATGGGTGCTCTGGAGCCTGGCGTCGACCCCGCAACCGCGCCCCAGCTTCACTCGCCGCTGGCGCGCTATGACGATTCCGCGCTCGGCGACCAAGCCGCGATGCTTGCAGCACTGGCCTTCCAGGGGGCACTGCCTGAGGGTCATTGATCTCGGACGGTGCCGTCCAGGAGCCGGCGTGATGGCCTGTCACGAGCGTCGTCGGCCGCAGACGGTGTGAATACTGCCGATGTGACCACCAGGCGTGCCTGGCAGCTGTGCCGAAGCTCGGCGAAGTGGGGCGTGCGAAATCCTTCACCCATCGATCGGGGCAGGCCCGTCGCCCAGTCGCAGCACCATGATGCAGACGTCGAGCCAGCGCCCGAACTTGTGACCCACTTCATGGAGCAGGCCCTGCTCAATGAAGCCCAGACTGCGATGGAAGTCGCGGCTTTCCCCGTTGGCTGCATCGATCACCCCGACCATGGCATGCAGGCCGTCGGCGCGTGCCATGTCGATGAGTCCGGTCATCAGCATGCGGCCCACGCCCTCGTGCTCGCGGGCCGACGCGACATAGACGCTGTGCTCCACCGTCATGTCGTAGCCGTCCTCGGGACGGAAGGTCGCATAGCTGGCGAAACCGATCACTTCATCGTCGGCCTCCGCCACCAGCACAGGCCTGCCCCCTGCGGTCTGGGAGGCGAGCCATCCGAGCCGTTCTTCTGCCGTGCTGAGCGGACGGCGATAGTTCGCCGTGCGTGAAATGCCCTGGGTGTTGAGGATGGTGGAGATCGCCCCGGCGTCCTTCTGACGGGCCTGGCGCAGGCTCACCGGAGCACTCACACGAGTCACGGTACGCGCATTGTTAGGATGGTTTCAGAGTCTCATTGAGGAGACTGATTGCGGTGTCCGCAACTTGTGCAATGTGAAGGGTGTGGCGTTGAGCGAAATTGAGTGGTCCGAAGAAGATCGGCGAGCAGTGGATGTGGCCCGCATGCTGGCGGCCGATGCGGTGCAGAAGACAGGAAATGGTCATCCTGGCACGCCGATCTCGCTGGCAGCAGTGGCCTACCTGCTGTACCAACGCGTGCTGAAAATCGATCCGAATGATCCTCACTGGTTGGGCCGTGACCGTTTCGTGCTGTCTGCCGGTCATGCCTCGCTGCTGCAATATGTGCAGCTGTATCTGGGTGGGCTCGGCCTTGAGCTGGAGGACATCGAGTCCTTGAGGACCTTGGGTTCGCTGACTCCTGGGCATCCCGAGTACGGGCACACCAAGTTCGTGGAGGCCACCACCGGGCCGCTGGGTGCTGGCATCTCGATGGCTGTCGGCATGGCGATGGCAGCCCGCCGGGAGCACGCCCTGTACGATCCCTCGGCGACCGACGGCGAGTCCGTCTTCGACCACATGATCTACACGATCGCCGGTGACGGTTGCCTCCAGGAAGGTGTCGCCTCCGAGGCGGCCTCGCTGGCCGGCACGCAGGAACTCGGCAATCTCGTGCTGATCTATGACGACAATCGGATCACCATCGAGGGTGAGACCGACATCGCATTCAACGAGGATGTCGACGCCCGCTTCGCCGCCTACGGATGGGATGTCCAGCATGTCGACTGGACGCACGGCGGTACCGAATACGGCGAGGACGTCGAAGCGCTGTACCAGGCGATCGAGGCCGCCAAGGCTGAAACATCCAGGCCGAGCATCATCCGCCTCACCACGGTGATCGGCTGGCCGCTCCCGACAATGCGCGGCACCGGAAAGGTGCACGGTGCTGCACTGGGTACCGAGGAGATCGCAGCCCTGAAGAAGGAGCTGAATCTTCCCGAGGAGCCCTTCGCCTTCGACCACGCCATCGTGGACCGCACGAGGGCAGCGCTCGCCGAGCGCGGAGCAGCAGAACGTGCGGCTTGGGACAAGCGCTTCGAGGTGTGGCGCTCCACCAACCGCGACGCCGAGGTGCTGTTGAACAGAGTCCTGGCGCGCCGTCTCCCGGTGGGCCTGGAACTGCCCAGCTTCGATGCCGGCTCGATGAGCACCCGCAAGGCATCCGGGGCGGTGCTCACCGCCCTGGCAGACCAGCTGCCCGAGCTGTGGGGCGGTTCCGCCGATCTCGCGGGCTCGAACAACACGACGATGGAGGGTCAGGAGAGCTTTCTGCCCACCGATCGGATCACCAAGGAGTGGCCCGGTGATCCGGGCGGCCGGGTGCTGCACTTCGGCATCCGCGAGCATGCCATGGGCGGCATCGTCAACGGCATCAACCTGTCGGGGTTGACAAGGGCCTACGGCGGCACCTTCTTCGTCTTCAGCGACTACATGCGCCCCGCCGTGCGGCTGGCCGCGATCATGAAGGTCCCCTCGGTGTTCGTGTGGACCCACGACTCCGTCGGCGTCGGCGAGGACGGCCCCACCCATCAGCCGGTGGAGCATCTGGCGGCCTGCCGGGCCATCCCCGGACTCGACGTCGTGCGCCCCGCGGATGCCAACGAGACCGCCATCGCCTGGCGCGAGGTGCTGCGGCACACCGACAGGCCGGCCGGCCTGGTGCTGTCCCGCCAGAACCTCACAACCTACGACCGTAGCGATGAGGGTTTCGCGTCCGCCGAGGGTGTCGCGAAGGGCGCCTATGTGCTGCGCGAAGCGCCCGAGGGGGTTCCGACGGTCATCCTCATCGCGACCGGTTCGGAGGTGGAGGTCGCCGTCGGCGCCCAGGACATCCTCACGTCGCGGGGGATCGCCGCACGCGTGGTGTCCATGCCCTGCCAGGAGTGGTTCGAGGAGCAGGACCAGGCCTACCGCGACGAAGTGCTGCCCCCGCAGATCACCGCGAGGGTGAGCGTCGAGGCCGGTATCGAGATGGGCTGGAGCCGCTACATCGGCGCCCAGGGTGTGGCCGTCTCCCTGGAGCACTTCGGGGCATCGGCCTCGGGGAGCGTGCTCATGACCGAGTTCGGTTTCACCCCCGAGAACGTCGCCGCCGCCGCCCAGAGCCTCGTTGCAGTTGGCTGAGTCCGATGTCCTATGAACTGCCCGGCATCTGGACGCAGACGCCGGGCAGTTCTGCGTGCGAACCACGATGACGAGTAAGCCGGGCAGGGCGCACCTGCACCCGTTCGGATCCGGGTCCAGGACTTTCGCCTCCTTCGCGGAGCGGAACTACCGCAACTATTTCTGCGGGGCCCTGGTGTCCAACACCGGCACCTGGATGCAGAGAACCTCCCAGGACTGGCTGGTGCTCACCCGCCTGACCAACCACTCCGCCTCGGCCATGGGAATCGTCTCGGCGCTGCAATTCCTGGCACTGCCCTTCCTGGCACCGCTGGCCGGCGCGGTGACCGACAGATTCCCCAAACGCCGGCTGCTGCTCATCACCCAGACTCTGCTCGGCCTGAACTGCCTGCTGCTCTGGGTGCTGGTGGTCACCGGCCAGGTGCAGCTGTGGCATGTCTACCTGTTCGCCCTCACCCAGGGCGTCATCACGAGCTTCGACAACCCCGCTCGCCAGGCCTTCGTCTCCGAGATGGTGCCGGCTCCGCTGATCGCCAACGCAGTGGGCCTCAATTCGATGTCCTTCAACGGCGCGCGGCTGGTCGGGCCTGGGCTGGCCGGGCTGCTCATCGCGGCGCTCGGCGTGGCACCAGGGATGCTGTTGAACACGTTCAGTTTTCTGGCGATGATCTTCGCGCTCGTATCGATGCAGGGTGACCTGCTGCATCCCGCTCTGCCACGCCGCGGCCGCGGCTCGATCCGCGAGGGCATGCACTACATCGCGCATCGCCCTGACCTGATCATCGTCATGGTGATGGTCTTCATGCTCGGCACCTTCGGCATCAACTACCAGATCACCAACGCGGCGATGGCCACCCGGGTGTTCGGCAAGGGTCCAGCTGGCTACGGCATTCTCGGCACGATCATGGCAATAGGGACATTGGTCGCTGCACTCATCGCGGCACGCCGCCGCCGTCCGCGACTGGGCACTCTCATCATCGGGATGACCGGCTTCACCATCTTCACGGTATTGCTGGCCCTCGCGCCGAACTATCCGGTGTTCGCTGTGCTGCTCATCCCGGTCGGCCTGTTCAGCGTCACCACCTTGACCTGCGCCAATTCCACGATCCAGATGACCACCGAGCCCTCGATGCGAGGGAGGGTGCTGGCCGTCTACATGGTCCTTGTGATGGGCGGCACACCGATCGGGGCGCCCATCGTGGGGTGGATCGGCGATGTGCTCGGGCCTCGGGAGATGGTGCTCGTCGGGCCGATCGCGACCGGGACCACGACACTGGCAGTGCTGGCCTATCTGATCGGCCACCAGGGTGTCCGGATGCGCCTGGAGCAGGGCTGGCCACCTCACGTACGGATATGGACGAGGGTCGAGGCGGAAGCCACCCAGCAGGCCGAAGAAGGTCTGCGCTGACACAGAAGGGCTGCCCGGGCGCGGAACAATGCGCGCCCGGACAGTCCCGATGGGGTGAGGACGGAACTCAGTCCTCGGCGGCCGAAGGGTGCGTCATGTCGGCAGGTACGACCCACTCGTCGAACTGCTCCGGGGTGAGGAAGCCCAGCTCCAGGGCCGACTCGCGGAGGCTGGTGCCCTTGTGGTGGGCATTCTTGGCGATCTTGGACGCCTTGTCGTAGCCGATGTGGCGGTTCAGCGCGGTGACCTGCATGAGGTTGATCGACAGGTCGTGCTCGATCCGCTCGCGGTTGGGCTCGATACCGTATGCGCAGTTCTTGTCGAAGCTCTCGCAGGTGTCGCCGAGCAGCTGGATCGACTCGAGAACGCACCAGGCCATCACCGGCTTGAACACATTGAGCTGGAAGTTGCCCTGCGAGCCGGCGAAGCCGACCGTCGCGTCATTGCCGAAGACCTTGGTGGCCACCATCGTCATGGCCTCGCACTGGGTCGGGTTGACCTTGCCGGGCATGATCGAGGAGCCGGGCTCGTTCTCGGGGATGAGCAGCTCGCCGAGGCCGTCGCGCGGGCCGGAAGCGTACCAGCGCACGTCATTGGCGATCTTCATGAGGGCATCGGCGAGTACGCGCAGCGTACCGGAGACCAGCACGAGCGCGTCGTGGGCGCTCAGCGCGGCGAACAGATTGGCTGCCTGCTTGAACTCGATGCCGGTCTGCTCGCTGATCTTCTTGGCGGTCAGCGGGCCGAAGTCCGGATGGGCGTTGAGACCGGTGCCCACTGCGGTGCCGCCGATAGCCAGCTCACGAGCGCGCGAGTCGGCGTAGTGGATGGCGTCCAGCGCGAAGTCGATCTGGGCGACCCAGCCGCTGATCACCTGTCCGAGCCGGATCGGGGTGGCGTCCTGCAGGTGGGTGCGCCCGGGCATGATGATGTCGAAGTATTCCTTGGCCTTCGCGTCGAGGGTGTTGCGCAGCTGCTCGATGCGTGGGTACATCTCGGCGAGCTCGCAGACCACGGCGATGTGCATCGCGGTGGGAAAGGTGTCATTGCTGGACTGGCCGCGGTTGACGTGGTCATTGGGGTGCACAGGGGTCTTCGAGCCGAGGGTGCCGCCGGCCAGTTCGATGGCCCTGTTGGCGATCACCTCGTTGGTGTTCATATTGGACTGGGTGCCCGACCCGGTCTGGAAGACGACCAGCGGGAACTCTGCGTCGAGTGTGCCGGAGATCACATCGTCGGCGGCGCGGACGATGAGCTCTGCCGTCTGGGGCGGGAGCTCACCAAGATCGCCATTGGCCTGGGCGGCTGCCTTCTTGAGGGTGCCCAGCGCCTTGATCATCGGGCGTCCCCACACGAAGGTGGTGCGGCCGATGTCGAAATTGTGGAGGCTGCGCTCGGTCTGTGCGCCCCAGTAGTGGTCTGCGGGAACCTCGATGGTGCCCATTGAGTCTGATTCGGTACGCGTCTGCGCGTTGCTGTTCTCAGCCATGCACTCAGCCTATCGACCGGCCTTGTGGTGGCCGCGTTGGCCGGGACCCATCCGGGGCTCGGCCAACGCGAGTTCTCACGGGGACGCATTCAGCGGCGCGCCACAAGGGTCGATGGCCCGGAATCGTGGTCGCGCTGGTTGGATTGCGCCGGACCTCAGAAGCCTGCCACCGGGGTGGGGGCAGGCTTGCCGGCCAGAACAGCCAGCACATTGCTGGAGGCCAGCTCGGTCATCGCGGTGCGGGTCTCGACATTGGCCGAACCCAGGTGCGGGAGGAGCACCGCGTTCTCCAGTTCGTACAGACCGGGATCGATGGTCGGCTCGTTCTCGTAGACGTCCAGACCTGCGCCGGCCAGGTGTCCGGAACGCAGCGACTCGACGAGCGCGGCCTCGTCGATACAGGCGCCGCGGGCGGTGTTGATCACATAGGCGCCCTGTTTCATCGACGCCAGTCTTGCGGCATTGAGGATGTGGTGGGTTTCGGGAGTGAGCGGGCAGTGCAGGCTCACCACATCGGAGGTGGCCACCAGTTCGTCCAGCGGAAGCCCCTCGGCGTCCAGTTCGCTGCGCACAGGCTCCCTCATGGGGTGCTCCTCGGCATAGCGGATCGTCATACCGAAGGCCTTGCACCGCTTGGCCATCGCGGCGCCGATCTGGCCCGCGCCGATCAGGCCGATGGTCTTGCCCTCGATGGAGTGGCCCAGCATGAAGGTGGTGCGGTACTGCCACGGCTTGTGCGCCCGCACCAGACGCTCGGCCTCGCCGAAGCGGCGGGTGACCATGAGCAGCAGTGCGAAGGCGGTGTCCGCGGTGGCGTCGAAGAGCACGCCGGGAGTCGTGGTGGGCACCACATTGTGTGCACGGCAGGCATCAAGATCGATGTTGTTGAAACCGGCGGCGACATTGGCCACCACCTTGAGCTGGGGGCCCGCGGCAGCTAAGAACTCCTCGTCGACGCCATCACTCAGTACGCTGAGCACGCCTTCGGCGCCCTTGACATGCTCGAGCAGCTCGGCCCTCGTCGGTGCCTGGTCCCCGGTCCAGCGGACCACTTCGTGACCTGCCTCCAGCAGTGATGCGATACCGTCTTCGGGCACCGCATCAGTGATACAGATTCTTGCCATCGCCCATCCTCTCTCGATTCATGGGCACACTAGCGCGGGCGAGTGTCCGGCCGGAATTGTCTCCCAGTGACCCATAGCTCGTGGGGTGGAGCATTGCCGTGCTGTCTGCTATGTAGTCATGTCACATGCCGTGGCCGGGAAGCATTATCTTCTAGTCCAATAAGTTGTCCGCGTTCTGCTCGACATGGTTGGCGCGGCCTCGCCAATTGCAGATTCAGGAGTCACGATGAGTTTCGTCATTACGCAGGCCTGCGTCGATGTCAAGGACAGGGCATGCCTTGAGGGCTGTCCCGCAGACTGCATCTACGAGGGCCCGCGCGCCTTCTACATCAACCCGGACGAGTGCATGGAATGCGGCGCCTGCGAGTCGGCCTGCCCGACCCAGGCCATCTACGCCGAGGAGGATCTGCCCGCCGACCTGAAGGAGTGGGCCAAGATCAATGCGAACTTCTTCGCCGAGATCGGCAACCCCGGTGGCGCTGCGATGGCAGGTCCGCAGGACCACGACGAGCCCACGGTGGCCGCGCTGCCCAAGAAATAGTCGTCCGGAGAAGCAGTCATCTGCCGCACCTCAACGGTGTGTTCACCAAGCGCCTTGCGGGTTCTTCCAGGCTCCCGCAGGGCGCTTCGTGTTCCCCTGTCCCGCTGGTGGGGGCAGGCCCTGTGCGGCCAGATGTGCCACCACCCAATGCGGCAACCTGCAGTGCTTTGCCTCCGTCATGGCGCACGGTGGCTGAGATCCGGTCGCAAAGCAGCTGAGAGCCGCTTGTGAAGGGGCAGTCATGGCCCACGAGCGTTGTATTGTGACCTGAGTGCCGGCTCCGATGAGTGGAGTCGGCCGTCACATCTAGAACGTGTACAGGAGTGGCCATGACCTATGTCATCGCTCAACCGTGTGTCGACGTCAAGGACAGGGCATGCGTGGAAGAGTGCCCCGTCGACTGCATCTACGAGGGTGCTCGCACCCTCTACATCCACCCCGATGAGTGCGTTGACTGCGGTGCCTGCGAGCCGGTCTGCCCGGTCGAGGCCATCTACTACGAGGACGATCTTCCCGATGACTTCCTCCAGTGGACCGACATCAATGCGAACTTCTTCACCGAGATCGGATCTCCGGGCGGAGCCGCGCGGCTCGGCCCCCAGGACAGCGACGAACCGACGGTGGCCGGCTTGCCACCCAAGGAGTGAAGCTCTCCCAGACGCTGCCTGACTTCCCCTGGGACACTCTGGCCCAGGCAAAGGCGCGCGCCTGTCAACACCCAGGGGGCATTGCCGACCTTTCGGTGGGCACACCTGTCGACCCCACCCCGGCAATCGTCTGCGAGGCCCTGGCCGCAGCAGCCCAGGCTCCCGGCTATCCCACGGTGTGGGGCACAGCGCAGCTGCGGCAAGCTGTGATCGGCTACATGACGCGCCGCTGGAACGCGTGCGGGCTCGATGAGCAGGCGGTGACCACCGCCGTGGGCACCAAGGAGGTCGTCGCCTGGCTGCCCACTCTGCTGGCGCTGGGTGACCACGACACCGTGGTGATCCCTCGCATCGCCTACCCCACCTATGAGGTGGGTGCCCTGATGGCTCACACGCTCATCGAGCGTTGCGATGATCCAGATGAGGTGCAGTCGCACCCCCGGCTGATCTGGATCAACTCGCCGGCAAATCCGCACGGCGCCATCGCCTCCCTCGACCTGCTGCGGCGCTGGGTGGCCTTCGCCCGTCAGGAGGGTGCGGTCCTTGCCGCCGACGAGTGCTATGCCGAGTTCGCCTATGACGCGCCGGCCTACTCCGTGCTCGATCCCCAGGTCAATGGCGGCTCGCTGGACGGCCTGCTCGCCGTGCACTCGCTGTCCAAGCGTTCGAACATGGCGGGCTACCGGGCCGGCTTCATCGCCGGTGATCCCGCAGTGGTCAGCGAACTGCTGGCGGTACGCAAGCACCTGGGCATGATGGTCTCCACGCCCGTGCAGGCAGCCATGGTCGCCGCACTCGACGACGATGAGCATGTTCGCGTCCAGAGGGCACGATATGCCGCTCGGCGCGAGCTGCTGCGGAGCGCCCTGGAGCAGGCCGGATTCAGGATCGACCACTCCGAGGGCTCGATCTACCTGTGGGCCACGCAGGGCACCAGTGGACGCGAGAGTGTGGACTGGCTGGCAGAGCGCGGCATCCTGGTGGCGCCCGGGGCCTTCTACGGCCCCGATTCGGGCGACCACGTGCGGCTCTCGCTGACTGCCACCGACGAGCGGATCGCCTCGGCTGCCGAGCGTCTGCGCGGCTGACCAGACGCCAGTGGTGACCAGGCCAGTGGGTTTCCGGCTCAGCTCTTGCGCAGGCCGGCGACCACGCTGGTCGCCACCGAGCCCATGGTGCCGGTCCATGGTGCCCTGGTCGTGCCGCTGTTCGTCCAGCTCATCGGGCCCACCTGCATGCTGATCAGGCCAGCAGTGGGTCCGCGACAGATCAGCAACTGGGCCAGTGCCCACGAGGTGGTCGTGTCGGGCGTGCTGAAGTTCACCTTCGCGCTCTCGGCATCGGCCAGCACCGTTGACGGCCAGACCTTTTGCACGAAGTCTGTCAGCTGGTCTGTGGCCGCCGCCTGGTTGGATCTGTCCACCATCGTCACAGCTGCCTCCTCCTGGCCGGTGAGCGCGCTGGCCCACGCCCTGCCCACCGGCTCGTGTTCGGCATAGCCATCAGGCACGCCCGACTGCTGCACTTCTTGGGCAACGTCGTTGATGTTGCCGTCCTGCCAGCCGCTCACCTTCACCAATGCCTGGTAGAACCTGCCCGAGGAGTACCACGGGTCCATGATCTGGTCCGCCGTTCCCCAGCCCTGGCTGGGGCGCTGCTGGAACAGTCCCAGCGAGTCGAGATCGCCGTGGTTGAGGTTGTACAGCTTCGACTCCTGCATCGCAGTGACGATCGCGATGGTCGCAGCTCTGGGCGGCAGCCCCCTGCGGATCGACTCTCCGACAATGATGGCCAGATTCGCGGCCTGCTGCTTGTCGCGCAGGTCGTGTACGCCGTTCGCCTGCACCAGTGCGCCCTGAGCAGGGGGAATCACGGTGCTCGCGGACGAGCAGCCGGTCAGACCCAGTGCCCCTGCCAGTGCACCGGCGGCGCCGGCGCTCAGCAGGGCACGGCGGGTGACGCGCGCAGAGTTTCCCAAAGTCAGTTCCGGTGCAGCGCTGCGTTGAGCTCGATCTTCTTGCCCTTCCTGGCAAGCACCTTGACCGCCCCGGTGACCGAATCCCTGATGAACAGCATGTTCGACCCACCGGACAGCTCACGGGCCTTGAGCACCGCGCCGTCCGGCATGGTCACCTTGGTGCCCGCCGTGATGTACAGACCTGCCTCGATGACGCAGTTGTCGCCCAGGGCGATACCGCATCCCGACTCGGCGCCGAGCAAGCATCCCTTGCCGATCCGCACCCGCTCCTTGCCACCACCGGACAGCGTGCCCATCGTCGACGCGCCCCCGCCGACATCGGAACCGACGTCCACGATCACGCCCTGGGAGATGCGGCCTTCGACCATGGACGCCCCGAGAGTGCCGGCATTGAAGTTGCAGAAGCCCTCGTGCATGACCGTGGTGCCATCGGCCAGGTGCGCTCCGAGCCGCACCCGGTCCGCGTCCCCGATCCGCACGCCGGAGGGCACGACATAGTCGACCATCCGGGGGAATTTGTCGACGCTGGTGACGACCAGGCCACCCCGGGCAGCGCGCAGCGCACCCCTGATCTGGTCGAAGTCATCGGGGGAGCAGGGCCCGGCGCTGGTCCACACGACGGTCGGCAGCACCCCGAAGATGCCGTCCAGGTTGATCGTGTTGGGCCGGGCAAGACGCTGGCTCAGCAGGTGCAGACGCAGATAGCCGTCCGCGGTGTCCACGGGGGCGGCATCAAGATCGATGGCGAGCAGGCGAGCTTCGGTGTGCACATGACGCAGCTCGTCGGTACCGGCCGGGGCAGTCACCGACTCCGGTGCGGGGGAGCCATCGGGCTGGCCGAGCCGGGGCTCGGGAAACCAGGCGTCGAGCACCTGACCTGAATCGTGCACTGTGACAAGGGCCCATCCCCATGCCGTTCTCGAAGACTGTTCGTCGCTCGTCTGCGTCATGGCGACAAGCCTAGCGATCCCGGCCGGCCGGCCCGATCGACCGAATGGTCGGCAGGAGCGGATCAGCTGTGTGGACCTGTTGAACCGGGCGCGGAGCTGCCGCCGGGGCAGCCATTCTCGCTAGGCTGACGTCATGTCCCTGAGCATCCGCGAGCTGCACCGGTTTTTTGCCGAGATCGTCGACATCGAGTCCGTCAGCGGCAATGAGAAACAGCTCGCCGATACGCTCGAGGAGGCTCTGCGTGAGGTTCCCTGGTTGCAGGTGGACAGGCTGGGGAATTCCATCGTGGCGCGCACCCAGCTGGGACGAGCCCGGCGGGTGATCATCGCGGGTCATCTGGACACCGTGCCGGTGAAGGACAACCTGCCCTCACGCATCGAAAGGCGCCACGGCGAGGACTATCTGCTCGGGCGTGGTGCGGCGGACATGAAGGGTGGCGTCACGGTGATGGCCCACCTTGCCACCAGCCTGGCCGAACCCCGCCACGACGTCACCTGGGTGTTCTACGAGTGCGAGGAGATCGAGGACAGCGCGAACGGGCTCGGCATCATCGCCTCGCAGCACCCGGACTGGCTGGACGGCGAGTTCGCCGTGCTCATGGAGCCCACCTCGGCCAAGGTCGAGGGCGGATGCCAGGGCACCATGCGTTTCAAGCTCATCAGTCATGGCATCGCTGCACACAGCGCCAGGGGCTGGTTGGGCCACAATGCCATTCACGACATGACGGTGGCTCTCGACAAGATCCGCGAATTCAGGCCGCGTCGCCCCGAGGTGGAGGGCCTGGTCTTCCGCGAGGGCCTCAACGCCACCACCATCAAGGCCGGAATCGCGGGCAATGTCATCCCGGATCACTGCGAATTGACGGTGAACTACCGTTTCGCGCCCGATGTCGAGGCAGCTGACGCCGAAGCCTCCATGCGTGCCCTGTTCGACCTTCCCGGCATCGATTTCGAGTTGCAGAACCTTTCCCCGGCAGCCCGGCCCGGCCTGGAACGCGAGGTCGCCCAGGAGTTCTGCGCCGCGGTGGGCGGGGAACCCGGGCCCAAGTACGGCTGGACAGATGTGGCCCGGTTCGCATCCCTGGGTGTCCCTGCAGTGAACTTCGGTCCCGGTGACGCAGGCACCGCTCATGCCGATGACGAACGTTGCCGAGTGAGCGAACTGGACCTGTGTGCCGATGCACTCACTGCCTGGCTGTCGCCCCTGGAGGGTGCCGATGGAAGTCCGCAGACCTCCCAGGCCGAGAAATGAGCGGTCCAGTGGATTCCGGCCAGCCGGACCAAGGGAAATCTGGTGTCCGGGGCAACGGCGATCCCCGGGTGGACAATGCGCCGGTGCCCCGCACCGATGCCCTGCGTGATTCCGGCGCCCCCGCCGTCGATCCGAATAATCTGCCCCGTGCACGCCGGGAGTTCACCGGCGCGCCGGTGCGGCGCGGCAGGTCGATCGTGCGCCAGACCAAGGATGAGCAGCTCATCGCAGGCCGGAGGGAACCGGAGTGGATTCACAGCGATCCCTGGCGTGTGCTGCGCATCCAGGCTGAGTTCATCCAGGGATTCGACTCGCTGGAGGATGTCGGCCCGGCGGTGGCTGTCTTCGGGTCGGCGCGCACTTCCCGCGATGCAGAGGAGTACGAGCAGGCGCGCCGCATCGCGCAACTGCTGGTGGAGGCCGGCCATTCGGTCATCACCGGAGGCGGCCCCGGCATCATGGAGGCAGCCAATCTCGGTGCCATGCAGGCTGGCGGGACCTCGGTGGGGCTCGGGATCGAGTTGCCCTTCGAGACTGGGTTCAACGACTACGTGACCCTCGGCGTGAACTTCCGGTACTTCTTCGTGCGCAAGGTCATGTTCCTCAAGTACGCCCAGGGCTTCGTCGTCATGCCCGGGGGGCTCGGTACATTCGACGAGCTCTTCGAGGCACTGACGCTGGTCCAGACCGGCAAGGTCAAGCACTTCCCGTTGGTGCTCTTCGGCTCCTCCTACTGGTCGGGCCTGCGCTCCTGGCTGGTCGATGAGGTGGCGGGCGAGGACAATATTTCACCTTCCGATCTCGACCTGTTCACCATCACCGACGATGCCGAGGAAGCCGTGCGGGTTGCGACCGGAGCCTGATCGGACGGGGACAGCGCCGCGAGGGCCCCACTGCGCAGATCTGCACCACCACGATCTTCCAGCCGTGCCGGTGACTGCGGATGCCCGGAACGGACTCGAGGACAGCCGTCTCAGCGGCAATGGGCTCAGACATCGGCGTCATCTTCCGGGCCCTGTGGGGAGGCGCTGCTGGTGCCGAACTGCTCCAGCGCGACGACATGGAGGCTGACGCGCTGATGCCCAGCTTCGTCGTCGATCATGGCATTCGCCCGAGGTCAGAGGATTGAGCCGTAGCATGAACCCGTGATGTGGGCCATCGGAATACTCATCGTCGTCGTCATCGTCTGTGGCGTCTTCGCTGCACGTGGGCGATTGGGCCAGCTCGGGCCGGCCGTGGAGGATCGTCCCGGCCCTGATCTGGGCGACGGCGCAATTACCGCCGACGACCTGCGGATGATGCGGTTCGCCGTGGTCACCAGGGGATACGCACCGGCTCAGGTCGACGCAGTGCTGGACAGGATCGCGGTTCAGCTGCGGTCTGCGAACGGGAACGCAGGAACGGATTCATCCTGGCATGTCGACCCGGCCAACACCTTGCCAGCGGTCCCCGCTGCCCCGTCCCCTGCACCATCGGCGCCATTGGGGGATAATAGGAGCATCGGCGTCAGCGACGGCGTGCGTGACGATGAGAAGCGAGGATCGAATGGCAGCAATGAAGCCCCGAACCGGTGACGGCCCGATGGAAGTGGTCAAGGAAGGCCGCGGCATCGTGATGCGGGTCCCCGTCGATGGCGGAGGAAGGCTCGTAGTCGAACTGAATGCCACCGAGGCGAGTGAACTTCTCGGCTGCCTCAAGGGCGTCGTCGGCTGAACTCCGCAACTGGATTCAACACATTTCCGTGCTCTGGGCACACGCATCGCTCGTGCAATGAGTCGATGAGTGTCGCTTTTTGAGCGCGTGAGCACTGGGGCGTCCGGTACATTCCTGAGCAGGATGCACCGGACGCCCCAGTCGTCATGTCAGGCCTGGTGCTCGGCGTAGTACTGTTGAGCTGCCTTGTAGACGTCGATCGTCTGGGCGGCGATCGCCTCCCAGCTGAAATGGTCGATGCAGCGTTGACGCCCGGCCTTGCCGAATGCCGCGGCTCGCGCGGGATCGCGAGTGAGAGTGTTCACCTGCTCGGCGAAGCGATGCTCGAAGTCGGCCACATAGGCCGGATCGTCCGCCTGGGCTGGGTCGTAGTCCACGAGCAACCCGGTGACGCCCTTGTCCACCACTTCGGGGATGCCGCCCACCGCAGAGGCAACCACCGCCGACTCGCAGGCCATTGCCTCCAGGTTGACGATCCCCAGCGGTTCGTAGATGGACGGGCAGGCGAACACCGTGGCGTGGGAGTACACCTCACGCACCGCATCGCGGGGAGCCATCTCCTCGATCCAGATGACATCCGAGCCGTGTTCGGCGCGCAAGTCATCGAGACTCTCGGAGAACTCCTTGGCGATCTCGGGAGTGTCCGGGGAACTGGCCAGCAACAGGATCTGGGTGCCCTTGTCGAACTCCCGAGCCGCCCGTACCAGGTGCACCAACCCCTTCTGGCGGGTGATGCGCCCCACGAAGCACACCGACGGCCTGTCCAGATCGACGCCGATCTTGTCGAGGAAATCGTGCCTGTCCTCGGGATAGAACTCCTCGGTGTCTATGCCGTTGAGCACCACATGCAGCTTGTCCGGGTCCAGATCGGGATAGCAACGCAGGATGTCGGCGGCCATCGCACTGCTCACACCGATCACGGCGGAAGCGCCTTCATAGGCCGTGCGCTCAGCCCAGCTCGACAACTCGTAGCCCCCGCCGAGCTGTTCGCGCTTCCACGGCCTCAAGGGCTCCAGGGAGTGCGCGGTGACCACATGGGGGACGCTCCGGAACAGGCCGCCCAGGTGACCGGCCATGTTGGCATACCAGGTGTGGGAATGGACGACGTCCAGATCCGGTGGAAGTGCCGCCACCATGGACAGATCTGTACCGAGGATTCGCAGCGCGGCATTCGCATCGGGAGGGAAGTTTTCGGGGTGGGCCGTAGCGCCGTCGCGGGGTTCGCCCATGCACTGCACGTCGACATCGATGTGCTTGCGCAACTGGGGCACGAGCTGGGCCACATGGACACCCGCCCCGCCGTAGACCGACGGAGGATATTCACGAGTGAGGATTGACACATGCATGGCCTGATCGTCCCACACGAGCTCAGTCCGGCGGGTGCTTGAGCGCCTTTTTTCTCGTTCACTCGATCCCGCGAGACCTCGCGTAATAGGTTGTCATCATGGCTAATCCACGTGTGCTTTCCATCGTCCTGGCGGGAGGTGAAGGGAAACGGCTGATGCCCCTCACCGCTGATCGGGCCAAGCCGGCAGTTCCCTTCGGAGGCACCTACCGCCTCATCGATTTCGTACTCTCAAATCTGGCGAATTCCAATCTTCTGCAGATCGCCGTGCTCACCCAGTACAAGTCGCATTCGCTGGACCGTCACATTTCGCTGAAATGGCGGATGTCGACGATGCTCGGCAACTATGTGACGCCAGTTCCGGCCCAGCAGCGTCGCGGGCCGCATTGGTACCAGGGCAGTGCGGACGCCATCTACCAGTCGATGAATCTCATCAATGACGAGGATCCCGACTACATCGTCGTGTTCGGGGCAGACAACATCTACCGGATGGATGTGCGCCAGATGCTGCAGGCGCACATCGATTCCGGCCGTGGCGCCACGGTGGCCGGTATCCGCGTGCCACGCGCGGAGGCTTCCGATTTCGGGATCATCGATGCCGCCCCCAATGACAGCATCAGGAATTTCCTGGAGAAGCCCGCGGACCCGCCGGGACTACCCGATTCCCCCGACGAGTCGTTGGCATCGATGGGCAACTACATCTTCACCCGCAAGGCGCTCGTCGACATCCTGCGCTCGGACGCTGACCTGGCGGATTCCAAGCACGACATGGGCGGCAATATCGTGCCCACCTTCGTCGATGCGAATGACTGCGGCGTGTACGACTTCAAGGACAACGAGGTGCCCGGCGCCACTGAGGCCGACCGGGACTACTGGCGCGACGTGGGAACCATCGACGCCTTCCACGAAGCCCACATGGACCTCGTCAAGGTCGTTCCCGAGTTCAATCTCTACAACGAATTCTGGCCGGTGTGGACCGATGCGGTGCAGGCGCCGGGCGCCAAGTTCACCCTGCACGGTACGGCCGAGAGCTCATTGGTGGCGGCCGGCTGCGTCATCTCCGGTGGCGACGTCGACCATTCCGTGCTCAGCCCCAAGGTACGCGTCGAGAAGGGCTCTTCGGTGGACCGCTGCGTGCTCATGCACAATTCGTTGATCGGCAGCAACTGCACGCTGCGCCACGTCATCCTCGACAAGGGGGCGGAGGTCGCCGACGGAGTGTCCATCGGGGTGGACCACGAGCAGGATCGAGCGCGGGGACTCATCGTGAGCGCCGGCGGCGTGACCGTGGTCCCGAAGGATTTTCTGGTGACCGAGGATGCCGCGGTGAACAAGCCGATCGTCGGTGCGACCACCTTCTGATTGTTGGGTTCTGCCCAGCTGCTCCGGATTCCTTGCCGGACGGCCTCTTCGGACGGGCCTCTTCAGGAGCGGACCGCGACGAGCAGTCCCTCGCCGAGGGGCAGCAGTGCGCTGGTGAACTCCTCGGTCTCAGCCACCGACTGCAGCGCCTCGCGGATGATGACCGTCTCGTCGTCCTCATTGGACGGATCGGCGACCTTGTTCTGCCACAACGCATTGTTCAGGATCACCAGGCCGCCCGAGCGCAGCAGCCGCAGGGCCTGCGCCAGATACTCCACCAGCTCGAGCTTGTTGCCGTTGAGGAAGACGATGTCGTAGGCGCCCTCGCGCAAATTGTCGAGGATGTCCAGCGGATTGCCCGGGATGAGCCTGAAACGCCTGGTGGGAATCGATTCGGAGAGGAAGGCCTTGCGGGTTTCGATCTGCCATTGCGCCTGGGAATCGATGGAGGTGAGCACACCTTCGACACCCATGCCCTCGAAGAATGCCAGGCCTGACTCACCTGTGCCGGTGCCCACTTCGACCACCGCGGTGGCATGGATGGCCCTGGTGAGCACTGTGAGCATGGCGACAGCGCCGGGGGACAGGGTGGGGGCATTGAGCACCACGGCCTGCTCGCGCGCAGCCTTGACGGCCTCCGAAAGAGGGACGAAATCCTCGGCGAAGGCGAGCGAGCGAGCATCGATTCCCTCGTGGGGTGCGTTCTTTGGGCGGCGAGGCGTTGTCACGTGCCCAGCGTAGCGTCACCGGTCTCTACGATGGTGCGAGTAGGGGATGGCCGACAGAGAGGGACCATGATGGGTGAACCGGTTTTCGGGCGGATGTTGACGGCGATGGTGACCCCCTTCGACGACGAAGGGCAACTGGACCTACCGACCGCCAGAAAGCTGGCAGCGCATCTGGTCGACGACCTGTGCAATGACGGGCTGGTCATCTCGGGTACCACGGGGGAAGGGCCCACCACGAGCGATGCCGAGAAGCGGGCACTGCTCGTCGCAGTGAAGGAGGAAGTGGGGGACCGCGCGAAGATCGTTGCCGGTGTGGGCACCAATGACACCGCGCACAGCGTCGAGCTGGCCCGCCAGGCCGAGCAGGCCGGGGCCGATGGCCTGCTCGTGGTGACGCCCTACTACTCGCTGCCGCCCCAGCAGGACATCATCGATCATTTCGTCGCCGTTGCCGATGCCACCCAGCTGCCCATGGCGCTGTATGACATTCCGCACAGGACCGGTCGCGCCATCGCGACCGACTCGCTCATCACACTCGCCAAACACCCCCGGATCAGGGCTGTCAAGGATGCGAAGAAGGATCTGGACGCGTCGTCCAGGGTGATGGCTGAAACCGATCTGGACTTCTACTCCGGCGATGACGCCATCACCTTGGCTCTGATGGCGATCGGCGGGGTGGGTGTAGTCGGCACCTCCACCCACTTCAGCGGACGCCCGGTGCACCGTATGATCGATGCCTTCCTGGCCGGTGACAATGCCGAGGCGCTGCGTCTGCACAGGGTCCTGCTGCCCGTGTTCATGGGCGTCTTCGCCACCCAGGGATGCCTCATGGTGAAGGCCGCGCTGGCGCACCAGGGTCTGCCGGTGGGCACCTGCAGGCCCCCGCTCAGCGCGGCACCGCCAGATCTGGCGGAACGCTTCGCGGCCATCCTGGACGCGACCGATCTGAGCTGACAGTTCCTGCAGTGCCGGGTGGCCGGGTTGGGCGAGGTCTTGGCCGCAGCGCCCGGCCCGGGCCAGTTTTCGCTCGAGCGCGAGGCTCACCGTGCTCGGTCGTCCGGCGGTCGCGATGACAGTGCTGGTTTCACCACGGTGATATCGGGCGACTAGCCTGTCGATGTGGTTCCCATGGTCTTCGGTATCAATGCCGGCGAGTTCATCATCCTCGTGGTGATCGCTGTCATCATGTTCGGGCCGGAACGAATCCCCGAATTCAGCCGCAAGGCAGCGCGAGTGGTCTTCGCCGTGAGGAAGATCGCCAACAACGCGACGAGCCAGCTGAAGGACGAACTCGGCCCGGAGTACCAGGACCTCACGCTGCAGGACCTCAATCCCAAGACCTTCGTGCAGAAACATGTCCTGGACGGTTTCCAGGAGGACATCAAGGACATCGAGCGGGATCTCCACGACGTCAAGGCCGATGTCAATGCCGCCACCCATGAATTGAATCAGAGTGCCGCGGCACCCCTTTCAGCACCACAGACCCCGCTTTCGCCAGCTTCGGAGGCCATGCGGGAACGCTATGGCCTGTGTTTCGACCTGGATGCCACCTGAGCCTGGCTGGGCACCGTGACAGCCCATCACCGCTCTGACGAGGCAATGGAATGGGTCGCGCAGAGGTGATCTTCGGCTGCGCCCCTTGCGGTCAGTGGTCAGTGGACTGTGTGAATCCTGGCCGTCCGCCCGGCTCAGCCGACCGACAGGTGCAGTGAGCGCCCGGCCAGGCCTCGCGGTGTGGTGGCGAGCTTCTCGGCCAGCGCCGTGATCGCCCGGGCGCTGGGATGGTCCGGCGCGGACAGCACGATCGGTTCGCCATTCTCGCTGCCGGAACTGATCGCGGCATCCATGGGGATCTGCGCGAGCAGGGGCACCTCGCGCCCGATCCTCTCGCTGAGCTTGGCAGAGGTCTGTGCACCACCGCCGGATCCGAAGAGCTCGGTGCGCTGCGTGGTGCCGCAGTTCTGGCAGGTGGTCTCCAGCCAGCTCATGTTCTCCACCACACCCAGCACATGCTGGTGCAGCATGTTCGCCATCGTCCCGGCGCGCTCGGAGACGTCGGCGACATTGGGCTGCGGGGTGGTGACGACGATGACATCGGCATCGGGCAGCTTCTGCCCCAGCGACATCGCGATGTCGCCGGTTCCTGGTGGAAGGTCGATGAGGAACCAGTCCAGGTCACCCCAGTAGACCTCGGAGAGCAGCTGGGTGAGGGCTCGATCCAGGATCGGCCCGCGCCATGCGATGACCTGGTCGCGGTCCTCCTTGAGCATCCCCATGGAGATGGCGCTGACGCCGAGCGCGGGGACCGGCATGATCATGTCGTCGATCACGGTGGGCCGTGCCTCCGGCACACCGAGCATGTCGGGCACCGAATGGCCGTAGATGTCGGCGTCGAGCAGGCCCACGGACAGGCCGCGCTTGGCCAGCGCAAGAGCCAGATTGACCGTGACCGAACTCTTGCCGACACCGCCCTTGCCGGACGCGATGGCCAGCACACGGGTGAGATTGCCAGGCTGGGCGAAGGGGATTTCGGGTTCGGGCTGGCCGCCCCGCAGGCTCTGCCGCATCGCCTCGCGCTGCTCGTCAGTCATCACACCGAGCTCGACATTGACCGCGTTCACACCGTCGAGTTCAGCCAGGACGTGCTCCACATCGGAGCGGATGGTCGTGCTCAGCGGGCAGCCGGCCACGGTGAGCAGAACCTTCACATTCGCCGTGCCGTCGGCGTCCACATTGATGCCGTCGACCATTCCGAGGTCGGTGATGGGGCGACGAATCTCGGGGTCCTGAACTGTGTGCAGGGCCTCCTTGATGGCATTCAGCAGGGGGTCTTCGGCTTGACTCATGGCATCGTGTCTACGTCACTGTGGAAGCAGAATTCAAATCGGTCATGATGCGGACCGGTCGGTGCTCACCTGAGCCGACCCGATGTCCTCGCAGCGAAGTCCCCGTAGCGGGCTGTGGTGGGGATGCCCCCGGAAGCTGGGTCACAGTGAATGCAGCTGCGGAGGGCACCTCTCCACCCCCACTGCCCTCGCGGGGAACCATGTCCAGCCCGGTGACGTGCGACCAGACCCTGGCAACAAGATTCAACGGCAGCGTCAGCCCTTGGCCGGAGCCTGGTCATTGCTGTCCGCATCGCGGGCGTGGTCCAGCTCGATGATCAGTTCTTCCAGCTGATCGCGCAGCTCGGAACGGACGAAGTCGCGGGTGGCCACCTCACTCACACTCGCGCGCAGCGAAGCAACCTCGCGAGCCAGGAAGTCCATGTCGGCGCGGGACTGGGCCGCCACCCGGCGATCATCGTCCAGGCTCAGCTTGTCGCGAGCCTCCTGGCGGTTCTGCGCCAGCAGGATGAGCGGCGCGGAATAGGACGCCTGGGTGGAGAAGGCCAGATTCAGCAGGATGAAGGGGTAGGGATCCCAATGCTTCCAGGTACCCACCACATTCAGGCTGATCCAGCCGAGCACGAAGATCGTCATCCACATGATGAAGGTGGGGGAGCCCATGAATCGGGCGATGAATTCGGCGAACTGGCCGAAGGACTCCTGGCTGAAGTGCACATGCGGGCGGCGAGCGAAGCGGGATCGGGTGCCCGGGGTGCTGAGCCTCTCCTGGGAGTGAGCGGTGTCGGTCATCAGTGCACCTCCTCGGCGAGATCCACACCCGGATGGTCGATGCCGTCCATCTGATCACCCCGCCAGTCATCGGGCAGCATGTGGTCCAGCACGTCGTCGACGGTGACCGCGCCGATGAGCTGGCCGGAGTTGTTCACCACCGGTGCGATGACCAGGTTGTAGGTGGCGAAGAACCGGCTCACCTTCGCCAGATCGTCTTCGGGATGCAGGGTCGGCAGGGTGGAATCGATCACGGTCGCGGCCATCACCGAGGGCGGTTCCCGCAGCAGCCGCTGTATGTGGGCGGCACCCAGATAGCGCCCAGAGGGGGTATCGGTGGGCGGGCGCGTGATGAAGACCATCGACGCCGTCGCCGGGGTGATCTCCGGATTGCGCACCCTGGCCAGCGCCTCGGCAATGATGGCGTCGGGGGCCAGAATCACCGGTTCGGGGGTCATCATGCCACCGGCGGTCAGTTCCTCGTACTGCATCAAGGTGCGGACATCGGCGGCTTCCTCCGGCTCCATCCGCTGCAGCAGGTCCTCGGCGAAGTCATCCGGAAGATCGTTGATCAGGTCGGCGGCGTCGTCGGGGTCCATCTCCTCCAGCACATCGGCGGCACGCTCAGCCTCCAAGGAGGACAGCAGCGAGACCTGCTCGTCCTCGGGCAATTCCTGGAAGGCGTCGGCCAGCTGTTCGTCCGCCAGTGCCTGGGCCACTTCTGCCCGGCGTTCCGGCTCCATGTCGTGCAGCTCGCGGGCGACATCGGCGGGACGCATGTCGACCAGCTGGGCAACCTTCCGGTCGGTCGCCTGGTCCGCTGCGGCCACCGAGGCAGCGATATCCGACCAGCCGACCGTGTACACGGCTCCCTTGCGGGCCGTGAAGCTGAAGGGGCGCTTGGGCAGCTGCTCGCGCAGCGCCACCTCATTGATCTCCCACTGGCGGACGTGGATCTGACGCATCGACACATCGAAGATCGCAGCAGCCGTGCCGCCTGCCGTGGTGACCGCACGATCGAAGAGATCGTCGTAGACCAGTGTCTCGGTGTCTCTCTTGACGAATCGTCGGGCATCGATCACCCCCGACAGGGAGACCTGGTTGGCGTCCAAGGAGTACACGCGGGGCATCGGGACGAAGATCCTGCGTGCGGCGAGAAGCTCCACCACAACGCCCTTGACGCGGGGCAGCCTTCCGGGCATCCGGATCTGGGTGACGAAGTCGCGTACCTTGCCGACCTGGTCGCCCGAGGCGTCGAGGACGGGAAGACCCTGCAATCTGGACAGGAATACAGATGGCGGATTGGGGCTCACGACCAAAGACTACCCGTGGGCCTCCGGCGAAAATCGTCCCACCACGATGGGGATAGCGTGGTCGTCATGAGCCAGCGTCCTCGCCGATCAGTTCTGTACATGCCTGCTGCGAACGCCAGGGCCATGGAGAAGGCGAAAGGGCTCGACTGCGACGGGATCATCCTCGATCTTGAGGATGCTGTCGCACCCGACGCCAAGCCTGCCGCTCGTCAGGCCGCCTGCGATGCGGTGCGCGGTGGTGGCTATGGACACCGCGAGGTCGTGGTGCGGGTCAATGCCATGGGAACCCAGTGGCACGACGAGGACATGGCGGCTGTCTGCCAGGCGGGCCCGGATGCGATCGCGGTGCCCAAGGTCAGCAGCGCCGGCCAGGTGCACGAACTCGTCGCCCGGATGGACGAACACGGCGCCGGTGCCTCGACCTCGCTGTGGGCGATGCTCGAAACCCCGAGAGCGATCATCGATGCCGATGCCATCTGCGGTGCCTCCGAGCGCTTGGAGGTGGTGGTGATGGGTACCAACGACCTGCTTGCGGAGTTGCGTGCCCGTCCTGCCCAGGATCGGGGGCCGCTGTCCCTCGCACTGTCTGCGGCGCTGTGCGCGGCGCGTGCCAATCAGAAGGTCATCCTCGATGGCGTCTTCAACGACATCCACGATGCCGAGGGCTTCGAACGGGAATGCGTTGCCGGCCGGGACCTCGGTTTCGACGGGAAGACCCTCATTCACCCTCGTCAGGTGGGAATCGCCAATCAGCTGTGGGCGCCCACCAGCGGGGATGTCGAGGAGGCCCGCGAGCTCATCGCCACCTTCGATGCAGCCATTGCCCGAGGCGAGGGCGTCGTGACCTTTCACGGGAAGATGATCGAGAATCTCCATGTTGAGACAGCCCGGCGCACTCTGGCACTGCACGAGGCCATCATCGGCCGCTGAGCCCGGCCGCGCGGACATGGTCGCAGGGCGTCACGGCTGGTGGGATGGTGTGGCCGGTTAGTCTGGACGCGAACGGCCGCGCACGCGGCCGCCCGGTTCACCCCAGGAGCGAGTGATGTCAATGTTCGGTTCCCAAGGTGGTGCACATCCGGGTCGCCTGGCCCAGCGGCTCTCACTGCACCAGCCAGTGTCCATCGCCGTCTACGACTCGTACGACGACGCGCAGCACGCCGTGGACTATCTCGCCGACCAGCATTTCCCGGTGAGCAATCTGTCGATCGTCGGCACCGATCTGAAGAGCATCGAGAGGATCACCGGCGGGCTGAACTGGAGCAAGGTCATCCTCAGCGCAGTGGCGGGAGGAGTCACCTGGGGCGTGCTGGCTGCCCTGTTCGTCAAATTGATCGTGCCCTCGGTGAGCCTTTCGCTGGCTCTGTTCGGCGCCATCGCCATCTTCGTGATCGCGAACCTCATCACCTCGTCGATCCGCTATGCAATGACCGGCGGTCGGCGCGACTTCACCTCAGCGACCCAGGTGATCGCGACGCGCTACGAGATCCTGGGCGAAGCCCCGGTGGCGAATCAGGCCAGGACGCTGTTGTCCGGCGGGGGGCGCAAGCCGAACTCGCGTCCTGAGCGCAGCACGGCACAGGACCAGTCGTTTGGCGCGTCCCGACGAGAAGCGCCGAATTCTGGCTATGGGCGCGATGCGCAGGAGGCTTCTCGTCCCAGTCGTGCGATGAGCGGGGATGGCCGATGGCCAGCAGAGCCGCACTCGAATCCCACGCACCGCGCTCCCGAATCCGAGGCGGATCTCGGCGCCCTGCCGCCTCCGGCATGGCCGTCCAGCGGAGTTGACAGCACACCGGGAGCAACCGGTGCAAACTCATCGGCACAGGATTCCGATTACGAGCGACCGGGTGCACCGGCGTCCGGAGCGGATCCACAGGCTGAACGCTTCGACCCCACCGACCGCAGCCAGCGCTGAACCTTCGGCCTCAGATCTTCTGGGCGTACTCCTGGAACACGGGTTGCCCACGCTGGGGCGTCCCGGTGATTGCAGGGCAGTCACGGACATGGAGCGGGTCGAGGCGATCGCCGGTGAGTTGATCCGTGTGGTCCTGACCACGCCCGGTGGCACCGGGTACCGCCGGGATGTGCGTTACTCGGTGTCTCGACTCCGGTCACGAAGCCGTGACCCTGCCAGCGGCACGGCCAGTCGAGGCTGCGCGCAGGGTGTGTGCCGGAGGCTGAGCTGCAGCCCGGTCTGAGAAGCAGCCCGCCCCTGTCGTCCGCCCGAAACTCTGCCTCGTCTCACCGGGACAGGATGGCTGCCATCCATTCCTCGACACCCTGGGAGTCCCTCGGAATTTGCGTGGACAGGATGTCGCAGCCGTCATGGGTGATGACGATGTCGTCCTCGATGCGCACCCCGATGCCGCGCAGCTCGGGTGGAAGCATGAGATCTGTGGACTTGAAGTAGATGCCGGGCTCCACCGTGATGACCATGCCCTCCCTCAGCTCCCCGAGGCGGTAGCACTCGGCCCTGGCGTGCGCGCAGTCGTGCACGTCGAGCCCGAGCTGATGGCTGGTGCCGTGCACCATCCAGCGCCGGAACTGCCCGCCCTCTGGGCTCAAGGCCTCATCGGCGCTGACCGGGAGTATTCCCCAGTCCTCGAAGGTGTGGGCCAGCACGGTGATCGCCGCGCGGTGGACGTCTGCGAACGGAGCACCTGGCCGGGCTGCATCCATGCCAGCCTGCTGGGCTGCCCGGACTGCGTCATGGACCTGACGCTGCTCGGTGCTGAAGTGACCGCCGATCGGCATGGTCCGGGTGATGTCGGCGGTGTAGAGCGAGTCGAGCTCGATACCGGCGTCCATGAGCAGCAGTTCACCCGGCACCAGCGGCCCGTCATTGCGCACCCAGTGCAGGGTGTTGGCATGGTCCCCGGCGGCGGCGATGGTGTCATAACCCACTGCATTGCCTTCGTGACGGGCGTGCAGCCCGAAGATGCCCTCCGCCCAGCGCTCGCCGCGGCCGTACTCCACGGCGTGTTCCATATTGGCCACGACGTCTTCGAAGGCGAGCGCAGTGACACGGCACGCCTCGCGCAACTGGTCGAGCTCCCATTCGTCCTTGACGAGGCGCAGCTCGCTGAGCGCGGTGGCGAACTCGGCGTCCTGGTGGGGTTGGGGACCGCCGCGCAGGGCATCCACCAGCGCGGTGACATTCGGATCGGTCGCGCGCACCACCCGTAGTGGCACGCCGCGACCGGCTGCCAGTGCGGCGGGAAGATCCTGGATGTCGGCTGTCGGCAGCCCGCACAGCGCTGACATCTCGTCCAGGGACTCGCGCTGACCCACCCACATCTCGCCGTATCGGGGTGAGGCGTAGAACTCGGGATCGGTGCGAGCCACCCGCGGATGGAAATACAGCGTGGCTGCTGCGTCAGGCTCGATGACCAGCACCGCATCGGGTTCGCGATCGGTACCCAGCCCCGTCATGTGGGCGAATGCGGAGTGCGGCCTGAAAGGGTGGTCGCAGTCGTTGTTGCGCACCTTGTAGCCACCGGCTGGAATCACCAGCCGTTCGCCGGGGAAAAGTGTCGCGATCCCGTTCCGGTGCGCCGAGGCGCCGGCAGCTGCAGGCAGGGTTGACGGGGGGTTCGGGTCGTAGGGTGCCCAGCCCTCGGAGATGAACTGCTTGAAGGCGTCTGAGAAGGGAGTACGTCCCTTCGGGAGGTCGAGCTTGTGCTTCGACATCGTCACCATCACGATCTGACGCGCCTGTTGCCGTCTGCAACCGGCTACTCCTCGATCCTATGACGGGTTTTCGGTGCTTCCGGATAGCCTGTCGGGAACAGGAAAGGACACCCATGCACGCCGATCCCACCGCTCAGCGTCGATTGCTCGACATCGCCGCCCTCGACACGAAGCAGTTGCACCTGAACCATCAGGCGGCTCATCTGCCGGAGAACGAGGGACTGTCTGCGCTGCAGAAGACACGCCTGGGGCTCTCGGAGAAGGTGACTGCCACCGAGACCCGCAGAGACGACGCTCAGCGTCTGCTCGATCGGGCCGAGGAGGATCTGGCTCCGGTGAAGCAGCGGCTGGAACGAAACCAGAAGCGCGCGGATGACGGTGTGGTGTCCGAGCAGCGGGCGCTGGCCAGTCTGCTGGCGGAGATCGACCATCTCAAGGGACGCATGGAGGATCTCGAGGAGGCCGAGCTCGAGGCCATGCAGCAGGTGGAGGACGAGGGCAAGCAGTACGACGCATTCGTCGCCCAGCGCACTGACATCGAGAACTCGATGCGCAAACTGCTGTCCCAGCGCGAGGACACCAAGGCCAGGATCACCAGGCAGGCCGAGGAGATTGCCAGGCAGCGCACCCAGGTGGTTGCGGATGTCCCCGCAGATCTGTTCAAGGAGTACGAGAAGATCAGGGCCCAGACCGGCAGCACGGGTGCGGCCGGGATCCGTGCCAAGCGCTGTGGCGGTTGCGGCATGGAGATCGACGTGGCAGACCTGCGCCGCTTCACCACGGCCTCGCCCGACGAGGTGCTGTACTGCGAGGAGTGCGGACGCATCCTGGTGCGCACCGAACAGCCCGGGCTCAGCTGAGGCTGCCCGTCCGGTGGAGCCGTGCGGGGACTGACACTCGACGGCTCTCACCGCAGGTGTCCGGCCGTTCTCGGGCATCGGGGGTCAGGAATCGCACGCGGCGGGCGTTCGGGATGCGTCTGAGGGGGTCCTGGTTCGGTGATGGGGACGACTGCCCGTCGAGCCGGTAGACTCCTCGCGGACGAGCCGGTGAGATGACCGCGGCGCCACGGCGCTGAGGAAAGTCCGGACTCCACAGGGCAGGGTGGTGGACAACATCCACCCGGGGCGACCCGCGGGAAAGTGCCACAGAGAACAGACCGCCCGAGCGATCGGGTAAGGGTGAAACGGCGGTGCAAGAGACCACCGCGCCGCAGGTGACTGCGGTGGCAGGGCAAACCCCACCCGGAGCAAGACCAAGAAGGGCCTTCGGGCCCGCGCAGACGTTCGAGGGCGGCCCGCCCGAGCCTGCGGGTAGGTTGCACGCCCGGCGTGGAAGCGCCGGGGGAAGGCGGCTGGCAACAGCTGTCGCAGATGGATGGCCATCGGCTCGCAAGAGTCACAGAATCCGGCTTACAGCCGGCTCGTCCCCTCCCACGGCCCCAACCACCGGCGGACGCCACTTCCATTGCGCATACGCGACAACTTCGCAGTCCGTCACGGTGTCGCCGAATGGCCAACGGCCGCACCCCCAGAAGGGACACGGCCGTTGGCCTTGATCAGCTGTTCTGCTGTCGGATCAGTCCACCCGATCAGTCAGGATCCGCTCAGTGACCTGAAGCTGAAGCGCTCGCCGAACTGCTCGCCGGGGGCTCGCCGGCCAGGATGAGGTTGGCCTGATCGGCGGTGAGGTTGTAGTTGAGGAAGTTCTGGTAGTAGTCCTGAACTTCCTTGACCATGTCGATATTGCTGAACAGGTCGGGGTGCAGGGTCTTGGCAGCCCAGGGAATCTGCAGAACTGCCTCGGGGCTGTAACGATCCCAGTGGAAGACGCCGGTCGGGTCGAGGAGAACCTTCTTGTTCTTGACGGCGTTCACAGTCGACCATGCGGAGTCGGTCTCGATGGTGTTCACGGTGGCGGGCAGACCGTCACCCACGATGATCACATCAGGATTCCAGGAGATGATCTGCTCCATGGAGACCGGCTTCTGGTTGCCCGAGATCGAAGCGGCCGCGTTCACGCCACCGGCCGCATTGATCCACTGATCGATGATGGTGTCCGAACCATCGACCTGCAGCGGGTTGAAGGACTGGATGTGCAGCACCTTCGGCTTCTGCGATGCCGGGATGGTGTCAGAGACCTTCTTCGTGCTGGCCAGGGTCTGATCCAAGTTGTCGTTGAACTTGGTCGCCCGCGCCGGCGCGTCGCCGCCGAGAATGTTCCCGGTGATCGACATCGTCTGCTTCATCTGGTCATAGGTCGTGAAGTTCAGCTGGACGGTCGGAATGCCCATGCTCTGAATCTTGTCGGCATTGGCATTGCCGGGCGACATGAAGAAGATGTCGGGATTCTTCTGCGCCAGGCTCTCGGTGTTGAAGTTCTGCGCGGTGGTGACGATCGCATTGTTCAGGCTCGGCTGGATGTAGAACATCCAGGGCAGGCTCTTCGGGGTGTTCGCGGTAGCCACGATCTTGTCGCCGGCGCCGAGAGTCATGAGCACCTCGGTGTGGGCGGGCCACGAGTCAGCGATCCGGTCGATCTGGGTCGGGACGGTGACCTGGTGACCGAGCTGATCGGTGATGGTCTGCGAGGTCGCGGTCGACGTCGCAGTGGCGCTGCCCGAATTCGACGTGGAAGCTGTCGACGAGCACGCGCCGACAGAGAATGCCAGAGCCACGCTCAGAAGGCCGGCAGCCAGCTTCCTGGGGTGGTGGACGAAAGTGCTGGGTGGTTTCACTGATTCTCTCCTCGTGATTGACATTCGGTGGTACCGATAGTCATTTCGTCCCGGTGAATCGTCATCGCCGGTGGATGGCTCGGCCTCATGGTGCGGTCGAGACGGTGTGGTACTGAGGGGTGCGGTCGTGGGGCGTGTCGCTCAGCAGCGGAACGCAGGCCTTGACCTCCGGCTCGTCCGGGCCATCGCCCGGAACGGTCGCGATGCGCACCGTGACGCCATATGCCGCGTTCATCGCTTCCTCTGTCACGATCTCGTCGGCCGAGCCGACCATGACCGGTGCATCCGCCTGCAGCAGTGCCACCCTCGCGGAAGTGAGGAAGGCGTGGTCGGGCACGTGGGTGGTCATCACGATGCACAGCCCCTGCTCGGCGAGTCTCCTCACCACCTGCAGGACGCGCACCTGATTACCGAAGTCGAGGCTGGAGGTGGGCTCGTCCATGATGAGCAGCTGAGGCTCCTGGGTGAGGGCACGTGCGATGAGCACCATCTGGCGTTCGCCGCCGCTGATCTCGGTGTAGGTGCGCTCTGCCAGGAAGCTGACGCCGAGCCGCTCCAGGGCAGCCCTCGACAGCTCGACGTCCTTCTTGGTGGGGGAGGAGAACGGCCCGAGCTTCGCGGTGCGTCCCATCGTCACGACATCCAGCACGCTGAACGGGAAGGGTGGGGTGTGGGCCTGGGGAACGTAGGCGATGACCTGCGCCATCTCACGCCTGGTGAGATCGCGGATATTGCGATCGTCCAGCATGATCGTACCGGCCTGCGGTGTGATGAAGCCGAGGATCGTCTTGAACAGGGTGGTCTTGCCGACGCCATTGGGCCCGAGCAGGCACATCACCTCGCCCGACACCGCTTCCAGGGAGAGATCGTTGATGACCCTGCGTTCGCCGTAGCCGCTGGAAAGGCCCTTGAGCTCGAGTTTCATCGGGTTCCCTTCCTCCCGCGGATCAGCAGCAGGATGAAGAAGGGGCCGCCGATCAGCGAGGTGAGGATGCCCAGCGGGATCTCCTGAGCGGTGACGGTGCGGGCCACATCGTCTGCGATCAGCAGGAAGCTCGCCCCGCACAACATCGAGGCGGGGATGAGATAGCTGAAGTTCGGCCCGACGAAGCGTCGTGCGACGTGGGGAATCACCAGGCCCACCCAGGCGATGATGCCGCTGACTGCGACAGACGCCGCGGTCAGCAGGGTGGCGCAGATGATGAAGATCCAGCGCAGCCGCTGGGTGTTGACGCCCAGGGCCTGTGCCTCCTCCTCGCCGAAGGACAGCACATTGAGACGCCAGCGCAGCGCCAGGATCGGGATCCAGCCGATGACCAGCGGGGGAACGATCATCGCCAGATTCTTCAGGGTGATCGACGCCAGGCCGCCCATCAGCCAGAAGGTGATGGCGGGCAGCTTGTTGTCCGGATCGGCGACGTACTTGATGAGCGAGATGAACGCCAGGAAGAGGTTGTACACGGCCATGCCGGTCAGCACCAGCATGAGCACGGCATCATCGCCACGGCTGATCACCAGGCTTATCGAGTAGGACAGCAGCACTGCGCAGACACCGATGGCGAAGGCGAGTGTCGAGACGCCCAGCAGGCTGAAGGACATCAGGATGCCCAGAGCTGCACCGAAGCCTGCGCCCGAGGTGGCGCCCAGGATGTCGGGGGAGACCATCGGGTTGCGGAACAGGCCTTGGAAGGTGGCGCCGGCGGTGGCGAGCGCGGCGCCGATGAGTGAGGCAGCCACTATTCGGGGC
This sequence comes from Propionibacterium sp., assembly GCF_047719395.1. Taxonomy (NCBI): domain Bacteria; kingdom Bacillati; phylum Actinomycetota; class Actinomycetes; order Propionibacteriales; family Propionibacteriaceae; genus Propionibacterium; species Propionibacterium sp. The sequence continues at coordinate 13,456 of NZ_JBDNTB010000011.1, read as the reverse complement.
AGCCGGACTTCGAGAAGCACGGTCTTGGTCACCGAATTCGGTGTCGGATGACCGGTGGCCGTGGACCACAGCATGTCGATGACGGTTGACGGCGGCACTATGAAACGACCCAGGCTGAACGACACGATGAACAGCAGGATGAAGACGATCAGCAGAGCCACCAACATGAATCGAGGCGTTCGGCTCTCGCGTCCCTGCGTCGAGCTCGCGACAGAGGTCCTTGGAGCTGCAGTGATTTTGCTCATGACTGCTCCTTCAACTCCTTCAGGGATTTGGCCGAACTATTCATCGCCGCTGTGAGGCGGTCACGGCGGCATGCCACGACAACCTGTGACCGACACGATGCAGAGTCCATCGGCGAGCAACGGCCTGCACGCTAGCTCGCGAGAGATATCCGCATTTGCGGAGTTCGGATCATGAGAAGTGCTCTTTTGGGGATTGTGTATATGAGAGTACCTTAAGCCGATTCCGCTGATCATGCCTTGTGATGCCGTTGTTCTGGATGCATGGAACCACGAAATGAGTAATTGCAGGATGCTCAGATGCGGTTTGTATTCACCGTGGTCAGACGCATCCGTGGTACAGCCTGTTCGCGTTCAGCCGACAGATTCATAACTCACGGCAAGGGGTCGGCGTGCACCCGAACGGTTCTTCGGTGTGTGGCAGCATGGGTGCGTGTCCACCGGTGGTGCGCCCATTCGAAACGGCCGTCCAGTGACTGCCAGCACTGTCGCCGGCACCATTGCCAGCTCTGCGATTGCCGTCTTCTTCTGGATTCTGGCGATTGCCTTCGCGGCTCTGTTGTTCACCTCGGTCCTCGCGTCCGCGAGGGCCACCATCTTGGTCTCGTGGTGGGTCGACTGGTCGATGGGCAACGGGATCCGGCAGAACATGAACACCGGCCAGATGCTCGGGCGGATGATCTGGAATGGCATGCGCAAGCTGGGCCTGTGGCAACTCATGGTCGCCGTGCCGCTGTGGCGGATCAGCGAACTGGCCTGCGGGGTGCCGGCACGGCGCCCGTTCAGCAGGATCGTCATGGTGCTGGGGTTGATTGCGCTGCTCAATCCTGTGGGCATGGCGCGCGGTGACGCCCTGCCCTTCCTGTTCAACCTGGATGCCGTCACCTGGGTTCCCGCCCTGGTGACGATCGGGCGGTGTCTCGATGCCCAGTTCTTCGGTGTGCCGATCACCCGGGGTGGAGGCCGTTGAGCGATCCGCTTCGCGGAGGACGCCTCGGCGTCACGTCTTCAGGAAGCTGGCGTCAGTGACCCGGCTTCAGTGAATCGAGGACAGATCGATCAGGGAGGGATCGCCGCCCTGGATCAGCTTTCCACTGCTCGGCACGGTGAGAATCTCGGTGCCTGTCTCGGTGACCACGAGGGTCTGCTCGAACTGGGCGCACCGCGAACGATCCCGGGTGACCACGGTCCAGCCGTCGTCCCACTGCTCGGTGCGTGCGCTGCCGAGGGTGAGCATCGGCTCGACGGTGAAGGTCATACCGGGCTGCATGATCGTGTTCAGGCGCGGCTCGTCGTAGTGCAGGATGACCAGACCGGAGTGGAAGGCGGTATGGCAGCCATGGCCGGTGTACTCGCGCACCACTCCGTAGCGGAAGCGCTTGGCGTACTTCTCGATGACCCGGCCGATGACCGACACCGGTCGTCCGGGCTTGCAGACCTTGATCCCGCGATACATGGAATCGCGGGTCACTTCGGTGAGCTTGCGGGCGTCCTTGTCGACATCTCCGACGAAATAGGTGGCGCAGTTGTCCCCGTGCACGCCATCGATGTACGTGGTGACATCGAGCTTGACGATTTCGCCGTCCTCAAGCGGGCGCTGGTCGGGGATGCCATGGCAGATCACCTCGTTGACCGAGGTGCAGATGCTCTTCGGGAAGCCCCGGTAGTCCAGGCAGGCCGGCCATGCATGGTGGTCGCACATGAATTCGTGGGCGACTGCGTCGAGATGGTCGGTGGTCACCCCGGGGGCGATCTCTTTGGCGGTCACCAAGATCGCGTCCGCGGCGATCCGGCCGGCGATGCGCATCTTCTCGATGATCTCGGGATCCTGAACATCGGAACCGGTGTAGACCTCCGACTCCATCACCCCGACATAGGGCGGACGCACGATGCTTCCGGGAACATCTCGCATGGCGGTCTGGGGATAGGGCTTCACGGCAGTCACGACGGCCAGTGTAGGACCGATTGTTCGTGTCGCCCGAGTGCAGAGCCTCAGCCCACGACCTCGAGGCCGGAGATGGCCGACTGCATCTTGGACATCCGGGACTGGTCGCCGATGTTCACGCTGGACAGGAAGATCCCGAGATGGTCACTGTTCCCGATGTCCACGACGATGATGTCCACCACATCGCCCTTCACCTGCGGAAGGCTGGACAAGGTGACGTAGACATCGGCCTGCATGTGCCAGGCCTGGTGCCCGTCCACCGAGTACTGCTGGTCGACCAGAACCTTCCGTCCGGTGTAGCCGATGTAGTAGCCGGAGCTGGCGAAGCAGTCCATGGTCTGGTGGGCGGAGGTGCGGATGTCGGTGAATCCGTCGACCGTGTTGAGCGCACCGACCGATTGGTTGGCGATCCAGCCCGGATAGACCTGGTCGGTTGCGGTCTGCATGTCGGAGATCCAGTCGAGGTAGAAGGAGTCGTTCTGCCAGCCCTTGATCTTGGGCACTTCCAGGCCACCGCCGCGAAGCACATTCGAGTTGGTCTGGGGTGTGGTGGTGTTCACCTTGGTGACGGGGCAGCGTTCGAGCGACTGGTTGGCCGATGGGCTGGGCGTGGGGGTGCTCGTCTCGTCCCACTGCGAACCGGTGGGACGCGAGGTGTTCGTGTCCACGGGAGCATCGCGGAAGGAGGACTGGCCGGGGACGAAGACCAGGAAGAGAACCACCGCCACCGCGACGACGACTGTCGCGATGACGGCGATCGGCCCCCAGTGGCGCCCATCGCCCCGTGCGGCCATGGGCGCCGGTGCGGGCGTCGTGGCGGGATCGACTGTGGTGGCATCGGTCCAGGAATGGCCGTCCCAGTAGCGGTAACGGCCGGGCTCGCCTGTGGGATCGGGATACCAGCCAGCGGTGGGCATGCTTGCCTTCCTCGTCGGTGTTCCGGCGCCTGGGATGGTCATTCGAATTCGGCATCCGATAGGGCATGCGGCCAGGGCTGCATGTTCTGTGGCGCTGCGGCTGAACGGCCGCCAGACCAGAAGGGGCGAGGGACCGGATGGGGGCTGGGAATGAGTTTATCCCGCCTGCCCGGCAGGCCAGACCACTCGGGAGCCGTGGCGCTGGCAGACTGGGGGCATGGATCGCCAAACCGAGTATGTCCTGAGGGCAGTTGAAGAGCGCAACATCCGATTCATCAGGCTCTGGTTCACCGATGTCCAGGGTTTCCTCAAGTCCGTGGCGATGGCTCCGGCTGAACTCGACGGGGCATTCGCGGAGGGCACCGGCTTCGACGGTTCCGCGATCGAGGGCTATACGCGCGTCTACGAGGCAGACATGCTGGCCAGACCCGATCCCACCAGCTTCCAGATGCTGCCCTGGCGCACCCAGGTGAGCACCGCAAGGATGTTCTGCGACATCTCACTGCCCGACGGATCACCGGCTCCGGCAGATCCGCGGCAGGTCCTCAAGAGGGCCCTGGGCAAGGCGGCCGACATGGGTTTCACCTTCTACTGCCACCCGGAGATCGAGTTCTTCCTCTTCAAGGGCCCCTTGGTGGCCGGGGAACCGCCGGTTCCGCTGGACACCGCGGGTTACTTCGATCACACCACCATGGACGACGGCACCGATTTCCGGCGCGACACCGTGATGATGCTGGAGAAGATGGGTATCTCGGTGGAGTTCAGCCACCACGAGAGCGGCCCTGGCCAGCACGAGATCGACCTGCGATATGCAGATGCCCTGTCGATGGCCGACAACATCATGACCTTCCGGGTGGTGGTGCGCGAGATCGCCGCCTCGCAGGGCATCGTGGCCTCCTTCATGCCCAAGCCCTTCAGTGACGAGCCTGGCTCAGGCATGCACACCCACATGAGCCTGTTCGAGGGCGACCGCAATGCCTTCTACGACGCCACCGACGAGGTCAGGCTGTCCAAGGTGGGCCGGCATTTCGTGGCGGGCCTGCTGGCGCACGCCCGGGAAATCACCGCGGTGACCAACCAGTGGGTCAACTCCTACAAGCGGCTGATGGGCAAGGGCGAGGCCCCCACCTATGTCTGCTGGGGCCGCAACAACCGCTCCGCCCTGGTGCGCGTGCCGCTGTTCAAGCCCAACAAGTCCTCCAGCGCCCGGGTGGAGTACCGGGCCCTCGATTCGGCCTGCAACCCCTATCTCGCCTATGCGCTGCTGCTCAATGCCGGGCTGGACGGCATCAGCCGCGAGCTCGAACTGCCCGAGGGCGCCGAGGAGGATGTGTCGTCCCTGACTGACCGGGAACGCAGCACGCTCGGTATCCAGCCCCTGCCGCGTTCCCTCGGTGAGGCGATCGGCGCCATGGAGTCCAGCGAGCTGGTGGCCGAGACGCTCGGCGATCATGTCTACGAGTACTTCCTGCGCAACAAGCGCGCGGAGTTCGACGAGTACCGCCGTCAGGTGACCCCCTTCGAGTTGAAGGGGCATCTGCTCAGCCTGTGAGGGGCCGAGGAGCGCCTGGCCCGCACTTCCCGGTGAAGGCGCCGTTGGCAGGCATGACGCCAGTCAGCGGCGATGCACGACCGGAAGCATCGTCGCAACGTCGCCGGCATGCACGCCCGAGACGCGCAGCCGGTGAGCCTCGCGCGCGCCGTCCCAGCTGAGCACCCCGGTGCACAATTCCCAGAAGGTGCGGGTGTCCATTTCAACGACATTGGGCGGTGTCCCGCGGTGGTGCTGCGGGCCTGCCGTCAGCGATGCCAGCTGCACCGCGGTGTAGGGCGGCACCCGCACCTCGATGGTGCGACCGGGAAAGCGCTCGCCGAGGATGGACGCCAGGGCGCGCGTGCACTGTGCGGTGCCCGGCGGATCGAGGCTGGCCCGGCAATGGTCGGCGAGCAGGGACGCCTCGATGGTGAGTGCGCGCAGCAGATCGGAGGTGCGAACCGGTCCCACCGGCGTGTTGACCGCTGGGGGAAGGCTGGGGCGTGCGAGCGCTGCGATGGCCTGCGAGGTGGCATTCGCAGCCTGGTTGCGCAGCGTCCGGGGGCTCTCAGTCCCGATGATCGAGCGGATGGTCTGATTGTGCGCCAGAACGTCCATGTCGCGGTTCGTGGCAAAGCGGGCCAATGAATCGGGAGTGGTCTGGGTGGGCTCGTCGAGGGCGGCGATCAACTCCTCGCACAGATTGATGAGTTCAGCCAGAGCCCACCTGCTCGTGGCGCCGGCGGCATCCAGCAGGATGGGGAACTGATCGGCAAGGGTCTGGGCAAGATGCTGGACAGCCAATTGGGTTCGCTCCGCCATACTCGTCATTCCTTCACCATGGTCGCTGCGGGTTGTCAACTGGTTGCCCTTGGGTGACCATGGGATTAACTCTGTCCTGGTTCCAGAAATTATGCCCCTCGCGGCGTCGAACCGTGGTCAGGCAGCAGTCAGCACAATGGGGAGGGCAATGCGCGAGCGGTCGACAGCGGAGGGAGACCTGGCCCGCCGGGGCTTCGCCGACGCGAATCGAGCGGCGTCCCTCGTGGCCACGCTACCCGGTTCTGCCGATGGTCTGGTGGCCGCGATGGGAGCCACTGCCGATCCAAACCAGGCTCTCGAAGCGCTCACCGATCTCGCCGCCGGTGATGAGGAGCTGCTCGCCAGGATCCTGGACGACAAGGGCTGGCGCATCCGGGTCACCGCTGTGCTCGGCTTCAGCCGTGCCCTGGCGCGGCACCTGGTGATCCATCCGGTCGACCTGCAGGTGCTGCGTCCCGAGCCGGAACGCTGGAGCGCGGCGCGGATCCGTGACGACCTGCTCGCCAGTGTGGGCCTCGGAAAGCTCGCCACAGCCGGCTTTCAGCGGCTTGCCAGTGCTGTTGCGCATGAACCGGATGCGGCGGATCGGCTGAGGCTTGCCAACAAGCGGCACCTGGTGCGGATCGCGGCCCGGGATCTTTCCTGCGATGATCCCAGCGCCATCGTCGATGACATCGCCGCCGAGCTGGCCGACCTGGCCGATGCCGTGATGATCTGTGCGCTGGCCATCGCCCGCTCCCAGGTGGCCAATTCCGAGCTCGTCAGGCTCGGCATCATTGCGCTCGGCAAGTGCGGCGCCCAGGAACTGAACTATCTCTCCGACATCGATGTGCTCTTCATCGGCGAGCCGGCCAGCCCGCAAGGCGGCACCGCGGAGGCTCTCATCATCGCCAACAGGCTCGCCGCAGCCACCATGCGGATCTGCTCGGCCCACTCCGGATGCGGCACCATCTGGCAGGTGGACGCCGCGCTGCGGCCCGAGGGCAATGCCGGCCCACTTGTCCGCAGCCTGGCCGGTCATCGTGCCTATTACGAGAAGTGGGCGAAGAACTGGGAGTTCCAGGCCATGCTCAAGGCCCGGCCGATGGCGGGCGACCCCGAGCTCACCAGGGGATTCACCGAGATCGTCGGGCCCCTCGTGTGGCAGGTCGGAGGCCGGGAGAATTTCATGACCGAGATGCAGGCGATGCGGCACAGGGTCATCGAGCTCATCCCCGCGGCCGACAGCGACCGGGAGGTCAAGCTCAGCGCGGGTGGCCTGCGCGATGTCGAGTTCAGCGTGCAGATGCTCCAGCTCGTGCATGGCCGTATCGATGAGCGGCTGCGCCACCGCGGCACTCTCGTGTCGCTCCACGCGCTCGCCGAGCACGGCTACGTCGGCCGGGCCGATGCGGCGGCGCTGGATGCCGCCTATCGTTTCGAGCGCTGTCTGGAGCACCGCATCCAGCTGCAACATCTGCGCCGCAGTCACCTGCTGCCTCCTGCGGGGATGGACCGGGAGCACATCGCCCGGTCTCTTGGTCTCGCCGATGGCACCACGCTGTGGAAGCGCTGGCGGCGCACCGCGCTGGAGGTCGGCACGAGGCAGCAGCGAGTGTTCTACTCCCCGCTGCTCCTCACGGTCAGCAGGCTTCCGGAGGAGGCGCTGAGGCTCTCTCCCCAGGCGGCGAAGGATCGCCTCAAGGCGCTCGGTTTCTCCGATGCCTCCGCTGCCCTCCAGCACATCGAGGTGCTCACCACTGGTTCCAGCCGGGCCGTGGAGATCCAGCGGCAGTTGCTGCCGGCCATGCTGGGGTGGTTCGCGACCGGGCCGGATCCCGATCTGGGCCTGATGAGTTTCCGCCGGTTGTCGGAGGAGATGGGCTCCACCCCCTGGTACCTGCATGCGCTGCGCGACGAGGGGCAGATGGCTGAGCTGCTCGCCCACATCCTGTCCACCAGCCGATATGTCATCTCGATGATCGGGCATGACCCGGTGTCCATCCAGATGCTGGCAGACGAGAAGGAGCTGTCACTTCGCGGTCGCGATGATCTGGTGCAGTTGATGCTGACGGTCGTTCGCCGCCACGAGCAGGCCGAAGAGGCTGTGTTCGCGGTGCGCGTCCTGCGGCGGCGCGAGCTGTTGCGTCTGGCCTTCGCCGATGTTCTGGGGCGCCTGGATGTCGATGCGCTGGGTCAGGGTCTCAGTGATCTGGCCGATGCCACGGTGGAGGCGGCTCTGACCATCGCGGTGCGGGAGCAGCCCGGTGATGTGCCGCCCATCGGGGTGGTGGCGATGGGCAGCTGGGGAGGTGCGGAGCTGGGCTATTCCTCCGACATCGATGCGATGTTCGTGGTGCCCGATGAAACGGATTCTCGGCAGATCGCCAGGGCCAATGCGGTCGTGACCCGGCTGAGGTCGATGCTCGGATCCCCGGGCCCCGAGCCGCCGCTCAAGGTGGATCCGGGTCTTCGCCCTGAGGGCCATGACGGCCCCATGGTGCGCACGGTGTCGAGCTTCCTGGCCTACTACCGGCGGTGGTCGGAGACCTGGGAGCACCAGGCCCTGTTGCGGGCCGACTTCGGGGCAGGGGATCGCGAGCTGGTCGGGGAGCTGCTGGCAGGTGTCGCAGCCGTGCGCTGGCCGCCGGCTGGCATCACCCCCGGCCAAGTGTCTGAGATCCGGCGGATGAAGGCCAGGATCGAGGCCGAGCGCATCGAGCGCGGTGCGGACCCGCACCGCAACCTCAAGCTCGGGCCCGGCGGCCTGTCCGATGTGCAGTGGACCGTCCAGCTTCTCCAGCTGCGCCATGCCGGGCAGCTGCCCGCGCTGCGCTCCCAGTCCACCATGGCGGTACTGGACGGCTGCGAAGCGGAGGATCTGATCACCGCCGAGGATGCCGAGACGCTGCGCGCCGCATGGCACATGGCCGGCCGCCTGCGCAATGCAACGATGCTGGTGCGCGGGCGTCCCAGCGAGCAGCTGCCGATGGGATCGCGAGCCATGGGGGCCGTGGCCATGCTGATGGGTTACGGAAAATCCGAGTCGTCCGCGCTGCTGGAGGACTACGGACGCACCACCCGGCACGCAACGGGCGTTGTGGAGCGCATCTTCTGGGAGTCGGAGCGATGAGCCCGGAACCGAATCCCCGGTTCGCTGCGGAGAACCGCGATGACGGGCAGCCCGGGGCGATCGTGCTCGTGGGTGGCACCAGCGACCTCGGTGTGGCCCTGGTCGCCGAGTTGCTGGCCGGGCAGGCGGCACCTGTGGTGCTGGTGGCCCGGCCCGGGGCTGCACGCCTGCCCGCTGCTCGGGCCCGGCTGCGTGCCGCGGGTGCCAGCGATGTGCGCGTCGTGGCTCTGGATGCCTGCGACACAGCTGGTCACCCGGCGGCAGTGGAACAGGCCTTCACAGCACCGGTGGATCTGGTGATCATGGCGCTGGGAGTGCTCGGTGATCCCGAACAGGCCTGGAAGGACCAGTCGGCCGCTGTCCAGCTCTTCGAGGTGAACACGACTGCACCCGTGAGCTTGGGCGTGCTGGTAGCGCAGCGACTGCGCCGGCAGGCCGCTGCTTCCGGGCGTCAGGGCCGGATCATTGCGATCAGCTCGGTGGCGGCCGAGCGGGTGCGCCGGTCCAACTTCGCCTACGGCTCATCCAAGGCGGGCATGGACGGCTTCTACCGGGGTCTTGGTGAGGCCCTGGCCCCGGAGGGTATCCGTGTGCTGGTGGTGAGGCCCGGTTTCGTCCATTCGACGATGACCCAGGGGCGCAGTGCGGCCCTGGCGATCACTCCCGAGCAGCTGGCCGGCCGCATCGTCCAGGCGGACCGGGCCGGTCGCACGTTGGTTCGTGCGCCCCTGATCTTCGGCCCGATCATGGCCGTCTACAAGCTGATTCCCGACTCCGTGGCTCGTCATCTCCCCTGGTGAGTTTCTGCCCTCTGCGCCGGTGGGTGCGCTGACTGGCCACGCCCCAGGCCGAACCAGCCACCCGCCGAGTCCACGGGAGCCGGGCACCCGGATGTGCTGGCATCCGGATGTGTTGGTACGCAACGCCTACACGGTCGCGAACGACGACGCGATGCCGGCGAGCAGGATCTGCACTCCGCCATCGAAGTCCTGTCCGGCGGCGCGCGCAGCCTCCTCATCGGCGTCGGCGCCGGTGAGCGGTGCCAGCTGGACGCGCTGCTGCTCCTCGTAGACATGCCCCAGTACCAGATGCACCAGCGTCTGGGAGGCGAGTGAAGCCTGCTGCTCGGACAATCCGGCGGTTCGGAGCAGGGCAGCGGGGCCGTCGTCCAGATCGGTGGCGGCCAGGCCCAGTGCCCGCATCGACGCGACCAGGTCGGCGGAATCGCGGTGCCGCATTAGGCGCTCGCGCAGTTGGGCTGCCCAGGAGGCAATGCCGGTGCGCCAGGGGCCAGACGGCTCCGGGAGATCGTCGAGGATGCAGCGCACGAGTTCGGCGAGCAGGCTCTGCTTGTTCTTGACGTGCCAGTACAGGGCGCTGGCCTGCACCTGGAGATTGTCGGCCAGCCGGCGCATGGTGAGATCGGCCAGGCCGTACTCGTCGAGGATGCCGAGCGCTGCGTCGATGACGTCCTGCCTGCTCAGTGCCACGAGACCAGCCTAATTCCGGGCGGCGAGTGCCCGTCACGGCCCCGGGCGGCCCCTGCTGGCGACCGCACTGTGCGTCGGATCCCGTGCCGGAAGCACGGAATGCCTGCGCGAGGAGCATGGTTGTCACCAATGACAGCCCGTGTTCCCAGCGCGCACCGAGAGACGATCCGTGTGCGGCACCCCTGGAGAAAGAAGCAGGATGACTCGAATCGGTAACAGCGACCTTGACGTGTTCCCCCTCGCGCTCGGCGGCAATGTCTTCGGCTGGACGGCAGACCGGGATGCCTCCTTCGAGATTCTGGACGCCTTCGTGGCCGGTGGAGGAAACTTCATCGACACTGCGGACTCGTACAGCTCATGGGTGCCCGGCAACCATGGCGGCGAGTCAGAGGAGATCATCGGTCAGTGGCTTGCCTCGCGCAAACCCAGCAATGTGGTCATCGCCACGAAAGTGTCCCAGCACCCGGACTTCCAGGGGCTGTCGGCGAACAATGTCCGCTCCGCCGCGGAAGCCTCGCTGAAGCGGCTCGGGGTGGATCACATCGACCTCTACTACGCGCACTTCGACGATCCGTCGGTGCTGTTGGGCGAAACGGTCAATGCCTTCGCGAATCTGGTGAGCGATGGTCTGGTGCGCCACGTCGGAGTGTCGAACTATTCGGCCGCTCGCATCCATGAGTGGCTGGGGTTCGCCCACCGGGCGTCGGCTGCGCTCCCCGTGGCGATTCAGCCGCACTACAACCTTGTGCACCGGGACCCGGAGTCCGCCATCGTGCCGCTGGCCCAGGAGTACGACATCTCGCTGGTGCCCTACTACGCGCTGGCTTCGGGTTTCCTCACCGGAAAGTACCGCTCCGCGGATACTGCGGGGGATTCCCCGCGCGCACAGGGTGCCGCCCGGTACGCCACACCTCAGGGCCTGCGGATCATCGACACGCTCGAGGAGATCGGCAAGGATCACAAGGCCTCCATCGCCACGACGGCACTGGCATGGCTACGGGAACGTCCTGCCGTCGTCGCGCCCATCGCGTCCGCCTCACGCTCCGCGCAGGTGCACGATCTGCTGGCCTCGGCAATTGTGGAACTGACAGCCGACGAGGTGCATCGCCTGGACGAGGTCTCCCAGCCCGATCCGGTCTGATTCCCACCACGCCTCGGCTGCCCAGCGTGCCTCGAGTGCTCAGTACACCTCGATCTGACGCACCAACAGGGAATCCTCGATGCGTAGCCGCACACCCGAGATGAGCCGGTCACCCAGCAAATAGGGGATCGTCTGCCCCTGCCAGCGCGGTGTGACGGGGGCGACATCCAGTGGCGCCCAGACCCCGCCGGCCAGCACCTCCAGCGTCCACCGCTGCGGTGCGTCGGCCTGGGTGGTGAGGGTGAGATGCGAGGCCTGGAAGGGCTGCGTCCACCGCAATTCCAGGCGGCATCCGGCGGGCAGCTCGATGTCGTGCTCGCCGCGATCGTCCACCAGCTGCCGCAACAAGGGTGTGTCCGTCGCCACACCCTCTGATGTGGACAGTGGTGACATGGAAAGCGACACGGCGGCGTCGGCGCTGCGATCCGGCTGCCAACTGCGAGTCTCGCCGTCCAGGGTGCTCATCGACATCGGCCTGCTGTCCGAGCCCCAGTTGCTCGGCTGGGCGCCCATCCAGAATTCGATGCGGCAATCGCGATGGAGCAGGTCCACCGGCACGCTCACCTGATTCCAGTCCTGCCCATTGATCTCGACGCGCTGGATGTAGCGGTGCTCCACATCGTGCGCCACGATCTCCAGGGTGGTGCCGTCGTCACGATGCCAGCGAACCGTCGGGAAGATCGGCGCGCTGAGAACGAACTCGCCGCTGCCGGGCTGCAATGGATACAGCCCGAAGCAGGTGAACAGCTGCCAGGCGCTCATCTCGCCGTTGTCCTCGTCGCCGGGATAGCCCTGCCCGATCTCACTGCCCGCCCAGAGCCGCCCGGCGATCTCGCGGGTGGCCCACTGCGTGGCCCAGGGACGCCCGGCATGCAGATACATGTACGCGGTGTGGTGGGCGGGTTGGTTCGACACCGCCACCTGGCCCATCCGCACCGCGCGGGCCTCGCCCATCTCGTGGGTGACCTCGGGGTATGCCCCGGAGGTGCGCCGCGACGCCGGGTCGGATACCCGATAGGCCGCGTCCAGTTTCTCGCCGAGCGCCGCCTCGCCGCCCATCGAACGGGCCAGTCCGGCGCCGTTCTGCACGGTGGCGAAGGCCATTCCCCAGGCCGAGGTCTCGGTGTAGTCGGTGCCCCAGATCAGCGGATCGAAGCGCTCAGGGTCGACCCGGAAGCTGCCATCGGGCTTCCTGCCCTGGCTGAATCCGATCCGTGCGTCGTACATCGCCTCGCTCACCAGACTGCGATTGGTGAAGTAGCGGGCATTCGCCACGAACTCAGGGGTTCGTTCGGGCACGCCCAGTTCCCCGGCGCGCTCGGCCAGCCGCTGCGACCACAGCGCCAGGGAGGCATCGCAGTTGGCGTTGTCGACCGTCCAGCTGTAACCCTCGATCTCATCGGTGTCGATCCAGCCGGTGAATCGCCCACGAGCAATGGCCTTGCGGCCGGTCAGCGGGCTTGCCGACGGCACCGTGGCGTTCTTGACCGCCGACTCGTAACCGGTGAGCTCGTCGAAGGCGATGCCCTGCACCGAGGCGTCGGCGAAGATGGTGTCCGAGCTGGTGCCCACCATGCAGTCGATGTGCCCCGGTGCGCTCCATCGGCTCATCCAGCCCGAGTCGCGGTACTGCTGGAGGATGCCGTCGAGCATCTTGCCGGCGCGCTCGGGGAAGAGCAGGTGGTAGGCCGGCCAGGCGGTGCGGTAGGTGTCCCAGTAGCCGTTGTCGACGCACAGTTCGCCCTCGACCACCTGGCAACCGGTGTGCGCGAGGGTGTCCGGGTGCACACGGGGGCGGAAGGGCGAGGCGTACATCGGGTGCGGGTCCTCGACGCTGCCGGTGTTCTCGCTGTGGGTCCGCGGCCAGGCCATCAACCGGGCGAGACTGCTCCACGCCACCTCACGCAGCCAGGCCGGCCCGCCATCGATCTCCAGCTTGCCGAGCAGATCTGCCCACAGCGCATGGGACTCCTGCCACACCGTGTCGAAATCGTGCTGACCCACCTCCAGGTCGAGCAAGTGGTGCGCCTGCTCGACGGAGATGCAGCTCATCGCGGCCTTGATCTCCAGGCGTTGGCCTTCGCGGAGCCGCACTACGCCCGCCTGCTTGTGGGGACGGCTCATCCTGCGGATCAGCCGCTGACCCCACGGGGTGTGGGGCCCCGGGCGCCGGCGCCGGGGGGGGGCGCGGCCCGCCGCCCGGGGGAGGGCCCCGCGGCGCGCCCGTGCCCCGGGCCCCCGGGGGGGCTGGCG
>NZ_JBDNTB010000010.1:0-61298 GCF_047719395.1 Propionibacterium sp. | reverse complement strand
CCCCCCCGCCGTGGCGGGTGTTGGTTGGCGCTGGCGGCGCGGCGTCCCCGCGGCGCCCCCCCCCCCGGGGGGGGGGCCCCCCCCCCCCCCCACCCCCACCCCCCCCCCCCCCCCCCCCCCGTCTCTTACACAAAGGCTGATACTTATGCGTCGTTACTTGCACAAGGCTTACGACGTCAGGTGACAACATCGATCATGCGCCACATATTCCCGTACCCTGCTGCGTTTTCCCTCAGGCGTGGAATCGCTCAGCGTGAGGGAGATGACGGACGGATGGTCGTCACCCCCGTCCTGTACGCCCTGGATGTGGAAATTGTCTGGTCGGAAAACATTCGATGCCCCTGCAGATCGATCCCATTGCAGTAGGTGTTCACCTACTACTCGGCCTACATCGGGCAGAACATGCCGCAGACCGGTCACCTCGATCGGAAGTGGTCGAGAAAATCCCGTGGGAGCACGAATTGCTGGGACATTCCCGATTCCTGGCCCAGATGGGTCTCGGTGGTGTGCCCCGCGAGGAGACCCTGCGCTCGATGGAACTGCTGACCCCGGAAGTGTTTCCCAAGGTCCGTGAAGCCGTGCGGTAGGCACCTGTTGCCCTGCAGGGCTGCAACATTGACGCCAAGACGGCACAGAAGTGCAGTCCCTCAGTAGTTGTTGGAGTCACATCGTGCCAGATTCGTACCCTGCCGGAATGAGCCGGAGGCTCTTCACCCTGTGGCAGCAGAACTCGATGGATGGAAGCAATCGAGCTCTGCGGAAACAGGCGATCACGGGTTGAGAGGCTGGTTTCCGCGTGGAATCAGGGCACTCGTGGGGATGCCGAGGCCGACGACCCGTTGATCGGCGCTTCGGCGGAACCAAAGAGACGACCTCGAACACGGCTCACGGACGAGAAAGTAGACGCCATGCAAACAGCCCGCGCCAACGGCATCAGTGTGACAGCACTCGCTCGACAGTTCGGAGTGCATCGGGGCACTGCGTGGGTGAAGACGCGGTGACGACCTGAGCGAGGATGAAGGATCTGAACCAGAGTCCAACCACGTCGGGGCCCCGGAGATGTTCGGTCAGGTGAGCAGGCCACCTACTGCGAGAGGAGCTTCTTGCCCCGTTCTAGCAGACTCTTGGCTTCGATAGAAGCGTCGCTGATGCGCGCAACCTCCGCTTCGTCAACCGTCTGAGCGGTGATCTCATGACGCAGGGCGTCGATCTCGGGCTCCAGTGACCGCATGGCTTCACTGGCGACGTCAGTGACCACGTTCGACACGGCTGCACGCACCTTCTCCCGGTGATCGCGCTGGAGAGCGCGATCACGTTCGGCTTGTACCTTCTCCTCGATCATTGCGGCGAGTTCCAGCACGACAGGGAGGGTGGCGTCAGCGATGCCAGCAGCCAAGGCGAGCTTCGACATCGACTGTTTCTTCGTCGCGTCAAGGAGATCTGCGGACTTCTTCGGACTCTTGACCGCCCGGTCAGACTCCAGCACGCGGTCGACCCCTTGAAGCGCACCGGCAACCTTCTTGCTGAGCGCCTCGATCTTCGGAATAAAACTAGACTTCTTCTCTGGGTCGAGACTTTCAGGCTGCGTGAATCGAAGATACACAGACTCGAAGCGAGCCCATCCTTGTCCTTCGCGCTGCTGCTCCAGGCCTTGAATCGCTTCCTGTCGGATGCGAGCTAGGCCCGCCTGTTGCCTCTGCCACCACTCGTCAAGCACCGGGTCGACGGCATTCTGAATCGAGTCCGCATCAACCTCTGGTCTGCTCGCAGCGCGCTGAATAGCGTCCTCGACCGCACCGGCGAGCGAGGCCTCCGCTGCCGAGGTCAGGCTGTCGATCTGGTTGAGGAAACTATCCCGGCGTTGGCGGGATACATCTATAACCTCACCGGATACGCGCAGGTCATCGAATGTGGTCTGGACGTCACCGATACGGCTGGACACAGCTTGCCTCCAGAACCGCAGCTCGGCCGAGTGCCGGTATGTGGTCAGGTCCTGGGCCGCGAGATCATCCAGCGCAGCAGTTAGTTCAGCCATCCCGTCCCACTCTCGGGAAAGCTCCCACAGACTGGGCGTAGGGTCTGGCTCGTAAGCTCCAAGCCCGGCGAAGTCTGGGACCAAGACGAAGATCCGAGCCGGATCGACGAGCTTCAGCGACTGCTTCAACTCCTCACGCTTCCGTGCAGACCACGCCTCGAACCCCTCCGGGTCTAGCGTCGGATCAACACCGCCCTCGTCGGCGCGTGAGATGAGGAACCACACATCGCCCTTCGCCCAGCCGCGTGAGAGCACGTCCACAAGCTCAGGGTGCTCGCCCGTCGAAAGTTGCGGATTCAACGTCACGAGGAGGACGTCAGTCCGGCCGAGTGCGGAACGTGCGATGTCAGAGTTGCTCAGCGATCGCGCATCCTGTCCTTCCGGTGAGAGTCCCGGCGTGTCGCGAATGAGGCACCCGTAGACCTTGACTGCGTCCTCAGCGAAGGTTTCGTGGCGAGCACTGACGGTCAACCACTCGGGAAGAGGCTGACCAGCGTCCACGAGCAGTCGCCGCAGGATAGAACTCTTGCCCGTATCAAAGGCTCCGAACAGGGTCAGGACTGGCTGCTTCTCCGCAGCAAAGTCACCCCACTCGCTCGCGAGTCGAGAGACATCTGACTCCCCGGAGACCTCGCGAATCCAAGCCTGGTACTCCACCGCTAATGCCGACGTCATCGTGACATTCTTTCGCTTGAGGTTCCGGCCAACCTCTCGCCAGCCACTTGTAACTCCATGATGCCATCTCGGCGATGTTCGGCGCTGATCCTCGCCTGCCCTTGGCGCTCACGCTGCTCCACGAGTTTATGCAGGTGGTTGGTGAAGCTGGTCCCTTGCTCCCGCGTGTACTCCATTGGCCCGTCCTCGTCGTCGAGAATCTCCTGGACGACGGTGTCAGTTGTCGAGTGAATGAGTTCCGCAGCTTTCTTGCGGGCCTCTTCCCGCCTCGATTCCTTCCGCGCATCCATGGCCCAGTCCACGACGTCGAAGCCAACGGCAACCACTCCGAGGACGGCTCCGGCCTTGGCGACCTTGGCACCCAGTTTCACGGCACCCCAGGGCTTGAACTTCCCTCCAAATGCTTTGACGATCGCGTATACCGCGTCGCGGTTTCCGACCGCCTTCACGACATCACCGACGTGCTTGACTCCGATCGCTGCCGCGTGGACGCCGCCAGCCAGTGCGTCCTTGTCACTCTTGAGGGGCGTGGTGGACTCGTACTCAAACCGCTTGAGCTCCCGGTCGTACTCCGATGCGTGTCTACGCGACCATTCGTCCAGGTCTCGTCCGATCTCCTCGGACAGAACCTCCAACGCACTACCCAGGCGAGGGTCTTCCCACCAAGTCGCCAAGCGCTGCGACATCGCTTCTATCTCAGTGGAGCGAGCACCGAGAGCTTCGGCCAGGACCTCGTTGGCGTGATCCTCGATCACCCGCCTAGTGCGTCCTTCGATCGACAGCTCGATGAGCCGCAGTTCAGCGAGCGATGCCTCGATAAGCCGCTCTATCCGCGCGCCTAGAGCCATGGCTGCGGCGAGGTCTTCGATCTCCGAGGCCAGTCGGTGAGTCACAGCTACGAGGATTGAGCGAACTCGATCCAGTGCGGCCGCTGCACCGAGCCGTGCTAGTTCCTCGCACTCAAGGGAGAGGAGAGGTTCGGAAAGCGTTGCCACTCCGTCCCAGTCCCGCGCGTCACTTGGGTAGTCCTCACGAGTTACTGGTGTGCGATCGCCTACAAGACCGTTCGGGTCTGCTGCAATCGCTAAGACTTGGGCGGGATCGACGTGGATGCCCTTGGACCGCAAGATCGTGACGAGTTCCTCGGCCTTCCGCTCCCGACGTACGACGAAGTCTCGTGCGGAGATGCGCGGGTCTGCCCCCGCTTCGTCGATACGCCCGATCACGAAGATCGTGCGGCGTGCCTTGCCGACGATCTGGGCGTTTCCATGAAGCAGACTATCGATCTCGGCGGTGTCACCGATAAGTAGGTTGACGTGCAGAACCACTATCACCATCGCCGCATTTTGCGTCGCTTGGATCGCTCGCTTGTCGTGCTCGATGTGGCCGCTTTGGAAGCCTGGCACGTCGACGAGTTCGATGGGGCCGAAAGCGTACGAGCGGCTGGTTCCAGTTGCCGGTCCTGCTGCAACGTGTAAGTCGGGGGGAGTGGGTACACCAGCCTCGGCGAGCAACCGCTTGATGAGGCTCGTCTTGCCGGCACTGTAGTCGCCCATCACGACGACCGCAGGACGCTCGGTCATGAGCGCTCGCGCCGCTTCCATTTCGGCTCGCGCCTCATGGTCGAGGTGTTGAGAAGAGAGAACTGTGTCGATCCACTCCGCCACGTCCGCTGGAAGGGCGTCCGTTACTGCCTCTGCCAGGTACTTCGTGAAGGCGCTCCGGTTCTGGCTGGCAGTTCGGAGCAGAATCTCTAGATCTGCTGCGGGTCTTGCGATGGACGCGACTTCCTCGGACTCATCGACGATCCAGTCTTCGCCAAGCAGCAATGCGGACATGCTGGGCTCCGTTATCGGTCCGCTTAGCAGGCGCACCTGCTGAGTCGCCCGCCGGATGACCTCTCCGGGTGACGTCGTCGGAGGCTGTCGGTCAGCTTGGTCACGAAGCCAGTTGGCTTCCTCGGTAAGGCTCCAGCACCCGCGCCGCGTATGGATCGCTTCTTTCAGCAGTTCTTCCAGTCGTGGGATGGCGCGTGATCTGGCGGCATTGAGGATCTTGTGGAGTTGCTCCGTCTCGCACTTGTCGAAGTATGCGTGAACTGCTGAACGTGCGTCGGCAACTGCCGTTGCGCGTTCCCCGATACGCTTCTCCTCGGCGCTGGTTCTAGTGCGTCTAGCAAAGAAGTTCAGAGCCTCGCTCACGAAGCCGAAGCCCACCATGATCACGGCTGCGGCCCAGCCCGCTGGGTTCCAGAAGTTCGTGAGCGCGATGATGCCCAAGACTGCGCCCACTGACCCCGCCAGCAGCGCGCTCATCCTCTGCACGGTCGCTAGGTGTCGCCGGATGGTCCCTACGTCTCCGCGCACTTCTGCCGCGGCCCGGTCGATCTCGGCGACGTCGATCTGAGCGTTGAGCCCAGACAGCTTCAGCGAGTCCGTGACGAAGTCGCCGGCCTGACTCGCGACCATGGCAATGGTCTTCGCAATCGACGGGACGTCGTATACGCGCCGCGCAAACTCGGAGTCCGAGACACTCTCGTTGTCGTCGAAAGCATCAATGATCAGCTCTTCGGCATCACGAAGTGCCTTGACGCGGAGCGGGTAGACGTGCGACTTCAGCAGATGACGCACATGGCCTTCAAGGCTGCCCGAAACAGAAGCGCCAAACGGCTCACCCCTGACCTTTTCCAAGTGTGCAAGAAGGTCGCCTCCATCGCGCTCCTTCGGGAGAGCTCCGCGCCAGGACTCGTCGGGATAGCCAAGGACGGTCAACCAGTCGGCAACGACTCTCTCGACCGCAACCCCGCGGTCCTGTTGCTCGGCTGCTGTCCTATCAATCTCGTCTGCCCATTGCCGCAGACCCGCTTGAAGTCCTTCGCGGAGTCCAGCGAGACGTAGGTCAGCCGCACCTTCCGCAATACACGAAGCAATCAACTGCTCCAGCATCGGCAGATTAGACCAGCGGTTGAGATACTTCCGCCCGTAGCTAGAACGCTCCGCCTCGAGTTCTCTGGCGGCAGGGCCAGCGAAAGGCGTTGTTGCTCGGGCGAATAGCGCTCGCTTTGACTGGATAGCAACAATAGGTATGCCTGTGAGATCGATCGATTCAAGTTCGCTGGCAATGTTGTCGGCGTGCTGCTGGGCTGTGCGGGAGAGTTCCCTCCGCTGGGCTACTGACACCGACCTCGCCGGATGACGCCACATGGTGTTGCGCACGTTCAGAACGGCGAGCACAGGTTTCCGGTAGTCGCGAACCCAGTCCGCGACCTTATGAAACTCAGAGGCTTGCTGGCTCTGGCTGTCGAAACAGAGTAGGACAACGTCAGCGACCTCGACGGCCTTCCGCGCTGCCTCCTCCAGCTCGGCGCGGGAGCGTGTGCGGCCCCATCCGTTGATACCGGGTGTGTCGTAGAGGCGGCATCCCTGCCAATCCAGAGGCTGGACGTCGGTCGTGAAGTCACTGCGGCCATCTGAAACCAGTTTTCCGCTGAGTCCACCCAGTGCGGAGAGCAGCGTGCTCTTTCCGACACCTGTTCTGCCGAAGAAGGCAATATTGAACGTGCTCGCAACGCGGCGGCTTTCGACGAGTCCATCCTTAAGATCGGCGACTACGCCTTCCAGTACCTTGGAGAAGCCATCCTCACGCCGAAACCCGAATCGCCCACGAGAACTCAACTCATCACGCGCAGTTATGAAGCGCGCTTCCGCTTCGGCCACGACCGCGTCGAGCCTTGCCAACTCGGCAAGGCCGATCTGAATCGCCCTAGCGATTGCCTCTGGGAGGAGACCCTCTGACTCGTGCTCACCAATGCCCTCGGGGTCCGGCTCTTCGTACACACTCATCTTTCAGCCGGACATCAGGCACAAGTTGCTGGACGAACCTGCAGAGCGTTGCGGAGGCCCGTCGGCAGCCGCCAACGCTCTGCAGCACTTGGTGGGTGCGATGATCTCCGCTTCCCGGTCACCACCGAGTTGCAGGTCCGCCTTGCGCGCCTGCCGCAGCAACTCGGTAAGTCGGGACATTCTCGCCTCCTCGCTCGCGCGAAGCGGCATGTGCCATGTTCGACCGCGGAGCTCTCCATCTGGGATCCACCCAGCTGGGACCCACTAGACCCCTTCCCATCGTAGCGGCTACACCCGGCTTCCTCCCTCCGGGCACACCTGGTTTCCGGCGTCTCGGCCAGCCTCATCAGAGAGGACATGCGTCTTGCAGATCAAGGTCCGTACTAGTCCGTGCGAAAAAGCTCGCACAGGGTGGCACGCCGATGCGTGAACCAGTCGGCTACCTCAACCTCCACCGCACCGACGACCAAGGACGCGAGCTGCGCAGCGTCGAGGTCGACCCCGAACGGGCCCCGCTGATCCTGTGGGCGTTCGAGACCTACGCCGAGGGTGAGACTTCCGTGGCCGCGCTCCTGCGCGACCTGACCACACGCGGCCTGACTACGGTGCCCTCGCCGAAGCGTCCTCGAAGCCTCTCGGCAAAGCAACGTTCTACTCGCTGCTGACCAACCCGTACTACGCCGGGGTGATCCGCTACAAGGGCGCACTGCACCCGGGCGCACACGAACCGCTGATCGAGCCAGTCCTGTTCGATCAGGTGCAATCGCTGCTGAAAGCGCGCAACACGCAGGTAACCCGGCACGTGCAGCACGCCCACCACCTCAAGGGGCTGGTGCACTGCGGCAGTTGCGGATCGCGGATGCTTCTGGACCTCGCGACCAACCCGCGCGGCACGACCTACGCGTACTTCGTCTGCTCCGACCACGCGACGAAGAAGACCGCCCACCCGCCACGCGGTGCCCGTGCAGGTCGCAGAACGGCTGGTCGAGAACTCCTACGCCAGCATCACGATCAGCGAAGCCGACTACGGCATCTCGCTGCCGAGGTCGATGCGGCGTTCGACAAGCGATTTGCTGGCCTCACCGCGAACCGGGAACAGCTTAAAGCTGAGGGTGACAAGCTACTCGCTGCACACTTCGCCGATGCCATCAACCTGCCAACGCTCAAGCGGCATCAAGACCGCATCCGCACCGGGCTGGCAGAAATCGAGCAATGCCTCAGCCAGCACGACGAACAGCACACTGGTGGACGAGCATTCCTCCACGACTCGCTGCGGCTACTTACCGACGCACACTGCGCCTACACGCACCCCGACGACGGCAGCAGGAGGCTGGCCAACCAGGCGTTCTACACACGGCTGGAAATCCCCGAAGACGAGGAGCTACGCTCGCGCCTCGCAGAGCCGTTCGCGACCATCGTCCACAGGCGAACGGAGGCAAGGAAGCCAAACGGGATGCTTCGACAAGCTCAGCGCCCGGGAACAGCGATGTCGCGTATTCCCGGGCGACTCTTTGGGTGGGCCTTACTGGACTTGAACCAGTGACCTCGTCCTTATCAGGGACGCGCTCTAACCAACTGAGCTAAAGGCCCATCGATGCCCCCCGGGGGACAGCACCGGGGAGTTACTTTATCCCACGCACGCTCAACCTCTCAACTTGGGCTTTCCCTGACCCGCGATGAAGTATCGGCCGGCCGGCAGAACACCGACCGGAGCCGTCCCGCACGGCGCCCAACTGGGTATCAGCGCTTGTGAGAAACCAATCGGTCAATCCTCCGCGAGAGTGACTTCCAGACCACCGATGATCTGAGCAGCCAGATTGTAGAGGAAGCTGAACAGTGTGCACACGGCCGTGGTGAGCACCACCTCGATCACTGCCACGATGGCGGTGAATCCGAGGATGCGCCACTGGTTGATGTAATTGGTGATCTGGACGCTCGAGGAACCATCGGATGCGCCGACCAGCGCGGTGATGGCGTCCTGCATCTTGGTGAGCACACCTGAGGCATCGATGACACCCCACATCACCCACACGGCGACGAAGAAAATTATCCCGCCTGCGATGGAGAACATCAACGAGGTCTTCATCACCGACCAAGGATCCACCCTCGCGATGCGCAGCCGGGCCTTGCGGGTGGGAGGGCGGTTGCCCTTCGAGCTACGACGACCCGAGCCGGAGTCAGTTGCCGCGCCCACGGACTCAAGCGAGATGTCGGTGCCCGCCGCCCGACCCTGAAAAGTCGAGGAATCGGGCTGAGGAGCCCGCTGCGAGCCCGGTCCACCGGGCCGCTCGAAAGTACGGTCCCTGCTCCTGTTCGTGGAGCCGCCTGCTGAATCGCTGGCCATCCAGGTCCTCCTGCTGTCGTGTACCGCGCTGCCCCGCAAAGGGCCGGCTCAGCCGTCCGGGGTCCCACCCACCCTATCCCGGGGGCTGGGTGAGAGCCGGAAGGTCAGTCCTGCGCGCCGTCTGCGCCCGGATCGGGCTCATTCTCAATCTCGTCGTTCGTGCCGGCTCCGCCGTCGGAATCCACCGCGGTGTTGTCCGGAGTGTCTCCACCGCCATTTTCTTCGGTTGAACCGGACCCGGGCTCATCCGGCTGCTCCGGATTCAGCGCGATAGCGATCACCTCATCGCTGCCCCGCACTCCGACATATTTGACGCCCATCGTGTCCCGGCCGGTCGGATTGACCTCCGCCACGGCACTGCGTGTCACCTGACCCGACGACTTGATGGCAATCACTTCATCGGTGCTGCGCACCACCAACCCGCCGACCAGCTCACCCCGGTCGTCGTCCAGCCGCATGGCCTTGATGCCCAGGCCGCCACGATTCTGCACCCGGTAGTCGCTCACCGGGGTGCGCTTGGCGAAACCGCCATTGGTCACGGTGAACACGAACAGCTCGTCCTCGGCAGCGCCCTTCGGCACGATGCTCATCGACAGCAGCGCATCACCGGTGCGGAAACGCATTCCGGTGACGCCGGAGGTGGTGCGGCCCATCGGGCGCAATTGCTCGTCGTCGGCTCCGAAGCGGATGGCCTGGCCCTTGCGGGAAACCAGGAGGATGTTGTCCTCGGGATCGGCCAGATCGGCCCCGATGAGCTCATCGTCGGGCTTGCGGAAATTCACCGCGATCAGCCCCGCCTGGCGCGGTGAATCGTAGGCGTTCAGCGCTGTCTTCTTCACCAGTCCCTGCCTGGTGGCCAGCACCAGGTAGGCGGCGTCCTCATAGCTGCGCAGCGCCAGCACCTGGGTGATCGTCTCGCCGGGCAGGAAACTGAGCAGCCCCGCCACGTGGCCGCCCTTCGCATCGCGGCCTCCCTCGGGCAGCTGCCAGGTCTTGATCCGGTAGACCCGCCCCATGTTCGTGAAGAACAGGATCCAGTGGTGGTTGGTGGTGGCGAAAAGGTGCTGCACCTCATCGTCGGCTCGCAGGCTCGCTCCGCGAACCCCCTTGCCACCTCGGCGTTGCGGGCGGTACTGGTCGGTGCGGGTGCGCTTTGCATAGCCGCCGTGGGTGATGGTGACGACCATCGGGTCGTCGGGCACGAAGTCCTCTTCGCTGAAGTCGCCCTCGGCGGCGATGATCCGGGTGCGCCGTTCGTCGCCGTACTTCTCGACGATCTCGCGCAGCTCATTGGAGATGATCTGACGCTGGCGCGACTCGTTGGCGAGGATGTCCTTGAGGTCAGCGATGAGTGCCTCGAGCTCACTCAGCTTGTCGATGATCTTCTGGCGTTCCAGCGCGGCCAACCGGCGCAGCTGCATGTTGAGGATGGCGGCTGCCTGCACCTCGTCGATGCCGAGCAACTCCTGCAGACCGGCGGAGGCCGCCTCGGTGGTGGGCGAGCGCCGGATCAGGGCGATCACCTCGTCGAGCATGTCGAGGGCCTTCACCAGACCCCGGTAGATGTGGGCTTCCTTCTCGGCCTGGTTCAGCTGGTAGCGGGTGCGCCGCTCAATGACTTCGAGCTGGTGGTTGACCCAGTAGCGGATGAAGCGATCCAGCGGCAGGGTGCGCGGAACATTGTCGACCAGCGCCAGCATGTTGCAACCGAAGGTGTCCTGCAGCTGCGTGTGCTTGTACAGATTGTTCATCACCACGCGCGGCTGCGCGTCGCGGCGCAGCGTGATGACCAGTCGCTGGCCGGTGCGGGCCGAGGTGTCGTCGCGGATATCGGCGATGCCGCCGAGCCGGCCGGCATTGACCAGATCGGCGATCTTCTGCGCGAGATTGTCGGGATTGCACATGTAGGGCAGCTCGGTGACGACGAGCTGGGTGCGGCCCTTGTGGTCCTCCTCCATGTCGATCACCGCGCGCATGGTGACCGAGCCGCGCCCGGTGCGGTAGGCATCCTCGATGCCCTTGCGACCCACGATGAGCGCGCCATTGGGGAAGTCGGGGCCCTTGATACGGGCCATCGATGCTTCCAGGAGCTCTTCATTGGTCGCCAGCGGATGGGCCAGGAACCACTGGACGGCCTCGTTCACCTCGCGCAGATTGTGCGGCGGGATGTTGGTGGCCATGCCCACCGCGATACCGGTCGAGCCGTTGACCAGCAGATTCGGGAAGCGTGCGGGCAGCACCGTGGGCTCGGTGTCGCGATTGTCGTAGTTGGGCTGGAAATCGACGGTGTCCTGGTCGATGTCGCGGACCATCTCCATGGCCAGCGGCGCCATCCGGCACTCGGTGTACCGCATCGCGGCGGCGCCGTCGTTGCCCGGGGAACCGAAATTGCCCTGCCCGTTGACCAGGGGATAGCGCATCGCCCACGGCTGGGCCAGCCGCACCAGGGTGTCGTAGATCGCCGAGTCGCCGTGCGGATGGTACTTGCCCATCACATCGCCGACGACGCGCGAGCACTTGTTCCAGCCCCGGTCGGGACGGTATCCGCCGTCGAACATCGTGTAGATCACCCGGCGGTGCACGGGCTTGAGGCCGTCGCGCACATCGGGCAGCGCGCGCTCCACGATGACGCTCATCGCGTAGTCGAGGAAGGAGTTCTGGATCTCGGCCTGCAGGTCGACCGGGTCGATGCGTCCCTTGGCGGGCCCCTCGATCTTGTCGACCGTCGAGATCGTCTCGTCGTCGGCGGAACTGTTCTCGCCGAACACGTCGTCGGGGCCCTTGGGGGTGTCGCTCATCTTTTCCTCAGTTCTGTGCAATCAGGCAGTGCGTACCAACGTGGAACCGTGAAGCTCTACACGTCGATGAAGCGCACATCCTTGGCATTGCGCTGGATGAAGTGGCGCCGTTCCTCGACGTCCTCGCCCATCAGGATCGAGAACATCTGGTCGGCGCGTGCCGCGTCGTCGAGGTTCACCTGCAGCAGGATCCGGTTGTCAGGATCCATCGTGGTGGCCCACAAATCCTCGGCGTCCATCTCACCGAGGCCCTTGTAGCGCTGGATCGGATTGACAGTCGGCAGCTTCTTGCCCGACTCGAGCCCCTTGTCTCGCAGCGAGTCGCGCTCGCCATCGTTGTAGGCCAGCTCGTGCGGCGCATTGGTCCAGCGCAGCCGGAACAGCGGCGGCTGTGCGAGATAGACATAGCCGCCCTCGATGAGCGCCGGCATGAAGCGGAACAGCAGGGTGAGCAGCAGGGTACGGATGTGCGCGCCGTCCACATCGGCATCGGCCATCAGCACGATCTTGTGATAGCGCAGCTTGTTGATGTCGAATTCCTCGTGCACACCGGTGCCGAGCGCAGAGATGATCGCCTCGATCGTCTCGGACTGCAGAGCCCGGTCGATGCGGGCCTTCTCGACATTGAGGATCTTGCCGCGCAAGGGCAGGATCGCCTGGGTGCGCGGGTTACGGCCGCCCTTCGCAGAACCGCCGGCAGAATCGCCCTCGACGATGAAGACCTCGCACTCAGCCGGGTCGTTGCTGGAGCAGTCCGAGAGCTTGCCGGGCAGTCCACCCGAACCGAGCAGGCCCTTGCGGTTGCGGGCCATGTCGCGTGCCTTGCGGGCTGCGATCCGTGCTGACGCCGCCGCCTGAGCCTTGCGAATGATCTCCTTGCCAGCTGCCGGATTGCGCTCCATCCAGTCGCCGAGCCGCTCATTGACGGCCTTCTGCACGAAGCTGCGCGCCTCGGTGTTGCCGAGTTTGGTCTTGGTCTGGCCCTCGAACTGCGGGTCGACGAGCTTGGCGGAGACGATGGCCACCAGGCCCTCACGGATGTCGTCGTTGGACACCCGGTCGTCGCGCTTCTTGACCAGTCCCCAGGTTTCGCCCCAGCGATTGATGGTGGTGGTGAGCGCGGTGCGGAAACCCTCTTCGTGGGTGCCGCCCTCGCGGGTGTTGATGGTGTTGGCGAAGGTGTGCAGGCTCGTGGTGTAGCTGGTATTCCACTGCATGGCCACCTCGACGCCCATCTGCATCTCCGGGGAGTGCGCCTCCACGTCGATGACTGGTGACAGCGGCTCGCGATTGCCGTTGAGGAAGCTCACATAGTCGACCAGGCCGTGGTCGTACCGGAAGACCTCATGCAGTTGGTTGCCGTCCTCATCCACATGGTCGGCCCGCAGATCACTGATCGCGATGCGCAGACCCTTGTTGAGGAATGCCATCTCGCGGAAACTCGTGGCGAGCGTCTCGTAGCTGAACTCAGTGGTCTCGAACAGTTCGGCACTTGGGAAGAAGGTGATGGTGGTACCCGTGCGATCGGTGGCCTCGAGCTTGACGACCGGACCGGTCGGCTCACCCAGCTCGAATTCCTGCCGCCAGTGGTATCCGTCGCGGCGCACATCGGCGATGAATCGGGTGCTCAGCGCATTGACGACCGAAGAACCCACGCCATGGAGACCGCCGGACACCTTGTATCCGCCACCACCGAATTTGCCGCCGGCGTGCAGCACGGTGAGCACCAGCGTCAGGGTGGAGATGTGCTCGATGGGATGCTCGGCCACCGGAATGCCGCGGCCGTTGTCGCGCACCCGGCAGCCGCCGTCGTCGAGCAGTTCGATCTCGATGGAATCGCAGAAACCGGCCAGCGACTCGTCCACCGCATTGTCGACGATCTCGCGGACCAGATGGTGCAGTCCTCGTTCACCGGTGGAGCCGATGTACATGCCGGGGCGTTTGCGAACCGCCTCCAAGCCCTCGAGAACCTGAATTTCCGAGGCACCGTATTCGCCGTCCACAGAGACATCTGCTGACTCGGTCAGTGTGATCTCTTCACCTGTGTCTGGCTCGTCCTCGAAGCCGGCTGAATTTTTCAGCAGTTCGCTCACCTGTTGTGGCTCCTGTCACCGAAGGCCGTGAAACCATCGCGGCTCACAACGCCCAATTCTACCAGCCTGGCGTTGCGCTGGCCCGGTGAGCCACCGGTGTGCAATGCCGGGTGATGTCGTCAGCGGCGCATAATGCCGCTTCTGGGGCGCTCAGCCCCTCTGCACGTGGTCCCCCACCCACCGTGCAGGCCCGCTTGGCAGTTCATCGGCACTGAAGGAAACTTGAACATCAGCACTCAGTACCGGCCTCCATGAGGGGCTCCAGGGCCGGCGGCATGCATCACCCGTAGGTGTCGCGAGGCCCTCGGCCCGGGACGCTGCGCGGCCCGTGCTTCCAGCTCGGCGCGCCCGGCCCGCGCACATCGACGCGCACCACAGACCCCTCCCCCAGCCTGGTGTTGAGTTCGGCCACCAGCTGGGGGGCAATGGTGCGCAGCGCCGAAGCCCAGGTGCTCGATTCGGCTCGCACCACCAGCACCCGCCCGTGGTAGGACTCCGGTGCAGAATGCTGGGCATTGGCCGGGCCCACCAGTTCGGCCCACCGGGCGAGGATCAGGCGAAGCCCGAGCTCGGTGTGCCAGCCCCGGCCTCGCACCAGACGTTCCATGGCGGCACCGAGCGGCTGCGGATCGCGGGGATCGGGAGCTGCTCCGGAGCGGGTCTCCTCGTGGACCCTGGCACGCCGACGCCTCGGCGTGGGCCCGGTGCGAGCCGGTGGCAGCAGGCCCGAGAGCTGGTGGGCCACCCGGATCGCCACGTCGAAACCCTCGGGGTCGTGCACATCATCCACCGGTGCTTCCACAGTGGCATCACCGTCGCGGCGCCCGTCGTGTGATGGCTCTTCCGCAGATGCCATCGTGTCGGAGTGCTTCTCGCCGTATGAGCCTTGCGGAAGATTCCCAGAACCAACCCCGGAATTCTCCGCTGAATTGCCGGCTTGCAGGCTCGTTGACGCGCGATCCTGCGCTCTGTCGTGCTCGGACGCCTCGTCACTGCTGGTCATTGTCCACATCCTGATCCACAGCCTCTGTGGAAACCGGTGGGTCAACCGACGACAATCGTTTCCCGTCCGGCTCCTCGACCATGGTCACCGCAAACCGCCGGGTGGACAAGGATGACGGGACATCTGAGTCCACTGCGGCGGTGATGAGCGCCTGCTCGGCACCGCCCACCACCTCGGCCAGCCTGTTGCGACGCACCACGTCGAGCTCGGCGAAGACATCGTCCAGAATGAGCACGGGTTCGACGGCTTCTGAGCGGAGCAGCCGGAGACTGCCCAGCCGCAGGGCGAGTGCCAGCGACCAGCTCTCACCATGACTGGCATAGCCCTTGGCCGGCAGTCCCCCGATGATCAGGGTGATGTCGTCGCGGTGCGGGCCGACCAGGCTCACGCCACGTGCCACCTCCTCGCCGCGCCGAGCCTGCAGCCCGGCATGCAGGAGAGCCGCCAATTGAGGTGTCGATGGTGTTGCGCCGGAGTGGCTCTCCCCAGGCTGATCCCCACCGGCCTCGAGCATGTCCACCAGGCCTGGCAGGGACGACTTGTAGTGTGCCTCGGCCACATTCTTGACCGGCGCGATCGTCGCATAGCTGTCCCGGACGGGCCCCATCAGCGATGACAGGGTGTCCAGCCGGGCTTCGAGCAATTCGGCTCCGGTGGCGATGAGCTGCTCGTCCCACACGTCGAGAGTTCCGGCGGTGGCCTCGTCGAGATGCCTCCGCCGCCCGCCGAGGGACTTGAGCAGGGCATTGCGCTGGCGGATCACTCGCTCGTAGTCGGCCTTCACCCCCGCCATCCGCGGCCATCGGGTGGCCACCAGGGCGTCGATGAATCCGCGCCGGTCCGAGGGTTCGCCCTTGACAATGGCCAGATCATCGGGGCTGAACACGACCGTGCGCAGTGCTCCGGTGATGTCACGGACCCTTCGCAACGCAGATCTGTTGATCCGGGCGTGATTGGCGCGCCCGTGGTTGAGTTCCAGCTCGAGCAGCAGGCGGCGGTCGTCCTCGAGGCCCGCCACCACACCCGCGCGAACGATCGCCTGCTGCTGCCCGGCGCGCACCAGCGGCGCCTCGGTGGCGACCCGATGACTGGACAGCGTGGAGATGTACTCCACCGCCTCCACCAGATTGGTCTTGCCGTTCCCATTGGGCCCCACGAACAGGCTCACCCCGGGCCCGATGTCGAGTGAGACCGTCTGGTAGCTGCGGAAATCGTTGAGCTCGAGCCTGTCGACGTACACGATGCTGGCGGAAGGCTCAGCTGGGCAGGCGCATGAGCATGATGACGTGTCTGTAGTCGGGCTTCGGCTCGCCGTCCACCTCATCGAGACCCTGCACCAGGCAGGGTTTCCCAGGAGCCGTGAAGGCGAACTGCACGTAGGGGGTGCCCAGCGCGGACAGTGCATCGGACAAATAGTGCGGATTGAAGCCGACGGCATCGATGTCGGACTGCGGGCTGATGCGATCGACGGCGGCTTCGATCGCCTCGGACGCCTGCGCCTGGTCGCCGGTGGCGGCGTCCAGGGCGATGCGATCATCCTTGATGACCATCCTCAGCGAGGTGTTTCGCTCGGCAACAAGTGAGACACGCTTCACGGAGTCGATGATCTCGGCGGTGTTCACCCGCACCGAGAGGCTGGGCTGGATCTCCATGAGGTGACGCACCTTGGGGAACTCGCCGTCCAGCAGCCTGGTGGTGAGTTCGCGGCTTCCGCCGGCACCCTCACCAACAAATCCGATCAGGCCCTCCGCGTCGGCAGCTGAGGACAGCGCCAGCGTGACCATCTCGCCGCTGATCATCGAACGGGCGCTCTCGGCGAGTACCCGGGCGGGCACCAATGCAGACGCATCAGCCTGCGCCGAGGTGGGATTCCAGGTCATCTCACGCAATGCCATCCGGTAACGGTCGGTGGCCAACAGAGACAATCTGTCGTCCTCGATCTCCATGCGTACACCGGTGAACACCGGGAGCAGCTCATCGCGCCCCGCGGCAACGACGACCTGGCCGACCGCTGTCGCGAATTCGTCGCTGTTCACCGTGCCGGTGGCCGAGGGCATCTTCGGAAGGTCGGGGTAGTCGGCGACGGGCAGGGTCTGCAGGGTGAATCGTGCCGACCCGCACACGAGTTCGGCGTGATTGGACTCGGTGGTGATCCGCACCGGCTTGGCGGGAAGGCTCCGGGCGATGTCGGCGAGCAGCTTGCCCGAGACAAGGGCCTCGCCCGGCTCGTCCACCTGCGCGGCCACGGTGATCTTTGCACTGGTCTCGTAGTCGAAACTCGACAGCACCGCCTTGTCGTCCTCGGTGCGCACCAGAAGTCCTGCCAGGATCGGCACGCTGGGTCGGCTGGGCAGACTCCGTGCGACCCAGGCCACCGCTTCAGCCAGCACATCGCGATCGACTGTGATCTTCACTACATCCCTCGCTCACCGGTCATGGTGAGAGTCACTGAGGCCTCACCGGCGCCATCATCATATCGTTGACCCCCTTTCAAAGCTGTCTCAGCGAACGGCGCAAGGGGGACACGGAAATTCGGTGAAGATGAATGCTAAGCATCTCTCAGGATTTCTGCAGGCGAATAGCAGGAGTTTTTCCACTTTTCCACAGGTGTTGTGCACAGCCCGCGGGTATCCTCCCTGGCCAGAAATCACTCCGAGGCGATCGCCTGCAACATGTTCAACTTGGAAGCCCGTCGTGCCGGGACGATCGCCGCGAGCATGCCGACAATGACCGACAGCACCAGGAAGCCGATCAACTGGGCCCACGGGATTGCCAGCCGATTCAGTCCCTGGTCCGCCATCAGATGCTGCATCGCCAGGCCGAAGATCAGCCCGAGAATCACGCCCAACACGGCGCCGAGCAGGGCAATGGTCACCGATTCCAGGGTGATCATCCGCCGTAGCTGACGCTGTTTGAGACCCACGGCCCGTAGAAGGCCGATCTCGCGGGTCCTTTCGATCACTGACAACGCCAGTGTGTTGACGATACCAAGCACGGCGATGACGATTGCCAGGCCGAGCAGGGCATAGATCACAGTGATCAGCCGATCGATCTGCTCGCTCTGAGCCTGGGCATAGGCGTCCTGACTCTGCACGACGACCAGCGGATTGCTGGTCGTTTCCGTCTTGAGCGCGTTCTCCACCGTCGAGCTCGACGCGCCTGGCGCGAGATTGACGCTCAATCGGATGTCCTTGTTCGTGTTCCCCATGTCGGAGAGCGTGGCGAGATTCGTCACCAGATCACCGGACTGAACCCCCTGCGGCGTCGTGAAGATGCCCGTGATCGTCAACTCGATGGGCTGCCTGTTCACCGGGTTGAAGGCCTGCACCTTCTGCCCGACCCGATGGCCGTTGTCGTTCGCCCAGGACTGGGAAACGATCAGATCGCCCAGAGTGTCTGTCATCGAACCGGCCACCATGGTCTGGTTGACGATCTGATTGAAGTCCGCGGCGGGGAATCCCTCCAGCACAGCGGTCTTGCCATCGACCTGCGTGTACACCTGACGACTCTGGTGCACCGAGGCGACACCTGGGGTGTGACTCACCTGGTCATACAGACCCGTGGGGAGGGGCTGGCGGTTGACAGTCGTGATGATGAAGTCGCCGCGCAGATTGTCGCGGATCACGTGGTACACCGACGAGCTCGCAGAGGCCCCGAGGATGGCCATCATCGTGACCAGTGCCAGCCCGATCATGAGGGCCGAGGCGGTGGCCGCAGTGCGGCGCGGCTGGCGCACCGCATTGAGTTCTGCCAGCTGCCCCGGTGCCCCGAAGGCCCGGCGGTAGAACCGGCCCAGAGCCCAGATGAGTGGACGCCCCACCATCGGGCTGACCAGCGCGACGCCGATGAGCATGAAGAATGCTCCCGCTCCGAGCACCCAGATTTTGTTGTCGAAGCTGGCCAGCACGCCCACCAGAAGGGCCCCCAGACCGACGAGGGCCGTGATGGTGCCGATGACTGTGCGTCGTCCCAGACCGCCTTGGCCGGTGCTGAATTCCCCACTCATTGCCGCCACCGGCGGCACGCGTCCGGCGCGTTGGGCGGGAACCCAGGCGGCCAGCATGGTGATGACCACGGCCACCACCAGGCAGATGATGATCGTTCCGGCGCTGGGCATCGGCACGCTGGATCCGATGTCCAGTCCGATGGCCGAGAACAGGCGCCCGATGCCGAAAGCCAGCAGGGCACCGAGCACGATGCCCAGTACGCCACCCGCCAATCCGGTGCCGAAGGCCTCGAAGAGCACCGTGCGCGCCACCTGGGTGCGGGACGCGCCGAGGGCACGGTAGAGCGCCAATTCCCGGCCCCGTTGGGCGACCAGGATGGTGAAGGTGTTCACGATGAGGAAGGCGGCAACGACCAGTGAGATGCCCGCGAACACGCCCAGGAAGATGTTGACGAAGCTCAGCCCCTGATCTATGTAGGTGCTGACGCTCTTCGCCACGGAAGCGCCGGTCTGCGCCTCGAAGCCTTCCGGGATCACCTGGGATATCCGCTGTGCCACGGTGCCGGCATCCTCACCGGGCCTGATCGTGACCGCGGCACTCTGAAAACCAGGTGCGCCCTCCATGATGAGCCTGCTCGCAGTGGCGTCGTTGAAGAACAGATAGCTGGCGCCTGCCGTTCCGCCTGATCCCCAGGTGGCGGCGCCCACCAGGGTCATGGTCTCGTTTCCCTGGCTGGTGAGGATCTTGACCTGGTCGCCGATGTGGTACCCGCTGCGGGTCAGCGACACCGGATCCACCGCTATCTCATGGTCGCCCGTGGGGGCTCTGCCCTGCTTGACCACGATGCCGGGCTGATGGTTCATCGCCGGTTCGGAAAAGTAGTTGGACGCGATGCTGGGTGCTCCGGTGCTCGCCACGACATGGCCGTCATTGCCGAGCAGATAGACGGTGCTGTAGCTCGACATCACTCCCACCGCGGACTCCACGCCGTCCACGGCCTTGATCCGGTTGATGTCGCTGCTTGTCAGATGGGTGTTCTTGTAGTCAGGTGTGACCGGATTCTGAATGTCCCAGGCGCCCTTCACGGACACATTGACATCGGCGATTGTTCCCTGGGTGAGGGAGTCGAAGGTCTGCTTGAGCATCCCGGTGAAGGTGAGCGAGCCAGCCAGGAAGGCGATCCCCAGCACCACCGACAGGGCGGAGAGGATCAGCCGGAGCTTGTGCCCGAGCAAGGATTTCCACGCTGCATTCCACATGTCAGTTCTCTGCCCGCTTGGCGTGCACCGGTGGCTCCGGTTCGGGCACTGCGTCCTGCTGCGATGACCGTGGTGGCATCTTCTCGCGATCGTCCTGCTCGTCATCGTCGGCATGGGCCACCGCGTCGAGCACGGATTCGCGCGTCGGGGACGCAAGATCGCCGACGATCTTTCCATCGGCCAGGAACAGTGCCCGCCCGGCATAGGAGGCTGCGGTGGGGTCATGGGTGACCATGACGATGGTCTGACCGAGCTGGGTCACCGAATCGGCAAGGAATTGCAGAATCTCGGCCGAGGATCTCGAATCGAGATTGCCGGTGGGCTCGTCGGCGAAGATGATGTCCGGCCTGCTGAGCAGTGCCCGTGCGCAGGCCACCCGCTGCTGCTGGCCTCCGGACAACTGACTCGGCTTGTGGGTGAGCCGACTGCCCAGTCCGACCGTTGTGATCACATGGTCGAACCACTCCTTGTCCGGTTTGCGCCCGGCGATCGCCATCGGCAACTCGATGTTCTCCCGTGCGGTGAGCGTCGGGATGAGATTGAACGCCTGGAAGACGAAGCCGATCCGGTCGCGTCGCAGCTCGGTGAGCTTGGCGTCGTTGAGAGTGGCGATGGGTGTGTCGCCGATGAAGACCTCCCCCGATGTCGGCGAGTCCAGACCAGCTGCGCAGTGCATGAGCGTCGACTTTCCGGATCCGGAGGGACCCATCACCGCCGTGAACTGGCCCTTGCGGAATTCAACGTCGACATGATCGAGTGCGATGACCTCCGCGTCACCTTTGCCGTAGAGCTTGGTGAGCTGTTCCGTGTGGGCGGCGATGTCGAGAACCGGCATCGCGGGAGCGCTGGATGACATGGTGTCCTCTCGCATGGGTGACGCGTCCACCCTAACCTCCAGTCCACGAATGGGTGCATCCCCGATCTCGGCTTTCAGGGGAATTCCAGCCGGTGTCCACCGGTGGGTGCGCCCTGTCCTTGGAGAATTAAGGGAATGTGTCACTGTCATCCTCGTCATCACGTCTGTGGATATCGTGGAAAAGCATCGAAACCGCTGGTGAATGGCACAACGACTGTGTTGATGAATTGTTGATGACGGATGGGTGATCACCGGATGGCTGTGGAGTGACGAGCAGCCTGGGAATCCCCACCCACAAGCCCTCCACATGATTGAATGAATTGTCCACAGGGCAGTCATCACCATCTGGGGATCAATTCTGGGTGCCCGTTTCTGACTAGGCTGGCACTGAAAAGGCCTGCGCATCCCTTGGGAGGAAGTTAGCGGTGAAGATCCTGGTTCTGGGCGGTGACGGATTCTGCGGTTGGCCGGCGAGTCTGGGACTCTCCCAATCAGGTCATGAGGTGGTCATCGTCGACAACTTCTCCCGCCGCCGCATCGACGAGGAACTGGGCGCCCAGTCACTGACCCCCATCGTCTCCAGCACCGAGCGCCGCAAGGCCTGGCACGAGACCACGGGGCATCGGATCCGGCTGGCTGTGATGGACATCGCCAGCCAGTACGACCGGCTGCTGGCGCTGCTGCGTGAGGAGAAGCCGCAGGTCATCGTGCACTACGCCGAGCAGCGTTCGGCGCCCTATTCCATGAAGTCCCCGGCGCACAAGCGATACACGGTGAACAACAACGTCAATGCCACACACAATGTGCTGTGCGCCATTGTGGAATCCGGCCTCGACATCCATCTGGTGCACCTGGGAACCATGGGTGTCTACGGCTATGGCACGGCAGGGATGCGCATCCCGGAGGGTTATCTGGGCGTGAAGGTGGACGGCGACGACGGTGAGGTGAGCGAGGAAATCCTCTACCCCACCCATCCCGGCTCGATCTACCACATGACCAAGGTGCTCGACCAGGATCTGTTCGCCTACTACGCCAAGAATGACGCGTTGCGGATCACCGACCTGCACCAGGGCATCATCTGGGGAACCTCGACCGACGAGACCTCACTGGACGAGAGGTTGATCAACCGCTTCGACTATGACGGCGACTACGGCACCGTACTCAATCGCTTCCTCGTGCAGGCTGCGGTCGGCTATCCACTGACAGTGCACGGCGTCGGCGGTCAGACCAGAGCATTCATCCACATCCAGGACATGGTGCGGTGCGTGAGGTTGGCCATCGAGAATCCGCCTGAGCGCGGTGATCGGGTGAAGATTTTCAATCAGATGACCGAAACCCATCGGGTGCGCGACCTGGCAGCACTGGTCTCCTCGATGACCGGCGCGGTGGTGGAGAACGTCCCCGATCCCCGCAAGGAGGACGCCGAGAACGAGCTGCATGTCGTCAACGACGCATTTCTCGACCTGGGCCTGCGTCCCCTCACATTGAGCAATCATCTGCTTGACGAGATCAACCGCACGGCCATGAAGTACCGCGACCGAGTGGACCTGTCTCGAATCCCGGCGCGCTCGTTGTGGACCAAGGACCTCAAGCCCGGTGTCCCGGTGGCATACCGGGAATCCACCGGCCGCTGAGCGATTCACCCTGCGATGCGGATCGCGCTGTTCACGGAAGTCTTCCTGCCCAAGGTGGACGGTGTCGTCACCCGTGTGATCAGGACCCTGGAGCAACTCGACCGGATGGGCCATGAGGTACTCGTCTTCGCTCCGGGCTCACCCCCGCAGCGCTACGCGCACCACAAGGTCCAAAGGGTGCGCTCGGTGTCCCTGTGGCCGATATATCCCGAACTCAAGGTGGGCCTGCCCACGCCGATGATCGCCGAACAGATGATCCGATTCCGCCCCGATGTCGTGCACGCGGTCAACCCCGCTGCACTGGCGGCATTCGGCGTTGAAGCGGCCTATCATCGCGATCTTCCCCTGCTGGCCAGCTATCACACCTGGCTGGCGGACTACATGATCAAGCTGCGAATGGGCTGGGCCCGGCGACCGGTCCAGTCCTGGACGCGGTTCCTGCACAACCGCGCAGAGGTCAACCTGTGCACCTCCCAGGTGATGGTGGAGCGCGCCCGTGAGCACGGCGTGCAGCGCGTCGATCTGTGGCCCAGAGCGGTGGACACCGTCGGTTATCGG
The DNA here is from genome assembly GCF_047719395.1 of Propionibacterium sp. Taxonomy (NCBI): domain Bacteria; kingdom Bacillati; phylum Actinomycetota; class Actinomycetes; order Propionibacteriales; family Propionibacteriaceae; genus Propionibacterium; species Propionibacterium sp. The sequence goes on along the minus strand of NZ_JBDNTB010000010.1, from coordinate 38,254 downwards.
CCCTCACGAGCCGACTCGGCGATGCGCCATCGCCTCACCGGTGGACATCCCGAGGCTCCTCTGGCCATCTACATCGGCCGGATGAGCCGCGAGAAGGACCTCACCGACCTGGTCGAGCCGATCAGAGCGTTGGCACCCCGGGGGGTGAGATTGGCGATGGTCGGCTCGGGGCCCTACCGCCGGGCGCTGGAGCAGGCCTTCGGCGGGACACCGACGGTGTTCACCGGATATCTGTCCGGTGATGATCTGGCAAGGGCCTATGCCAGCGCCGATGTCTTCGTCTTCCCCTCCACCACCGAGACGCTGGGCTTGGTGGCCCTGGAGTCGATGGCCTCAGGGGTGCCGGTGATCGGGGTTCGGGCCGGAGGGGTCCCGGATGTCATCACCGACGGGGTCAACGGCTTCCTCGTCGATCCCCATGACGGCGCCGGATTCCGGCAGCGCATGCTGCAACTGTTCGACCGGCCCATCCTGCACGCCGAGATGGCGGCAGCGGCCAGAGCAGAGGCGCAACGCCATGACTGGCGTGCCGCCACTGAGGCACTGGTGGACTTCTACCGGCTGGCGATTGAGCGCCACGATGTCAGACGTGGAAGCAGAACCTGACCCAGCGACCTGCGATGCCTCATCTGAGTGTTCTGGTCAACCCGTCAGGATTCAGGCGTCCTGGTGCTCGAGACGGTGAGAGTGATGCAGCCGGAGGAATGGGCTCAGCGAATCTGCAACCGGTCGATTGCACCGGAAGGTTCAGTGATGGCCAGGTCAGTGCCTGGGCAGGTCAGTGTTGGGCGGAATGCTGCTTGATGCGGTTGGTGAGTTCGGTGACCTGGTTGTACACGCTGCGTCGTTCGCGCAGCAGTTGACGGATCTTGCGATCGGCGTGCATCACGGTGGTGTGGTCCTTGCCACCGAACTCCTGGCCGATCTTGGGCAGCGAGAGGTCGGTGAGCTCCCGGCACAGGTACATCGCGATCTGCCGCGCCAGCACCAGGGGCTGGGTGCGAGCGGTGCCGATGAGCGAGTCGACGCTGACCGAGAAGTACTGGGACGTCTCGTTGATGATCGTGGCGGCACTCACCTCAGCATCTGCGCCATCGGGGATGAGATCGCGCAGCACCTGGTCGGCGAGGCTCATCGAGACGTCCTCGCGATTGAGCGAGGCGAAAGCCGTCACCCTGATGAGAGCCCCCTCCAGCTCGCGGATATTGGTCTGGATCTTGGAACCGATGTATTCCAACACGTCGGGCGGCACATCAAGCTGCTCGGACGAGGCCTTGCGGCGAAGAATCGCAATGCGCGTCTCGAGGTCGGGAGGCTGGATGTCGGTGATCAGACCCCATTCGAAGCGGCTGCGCAGTCGCGACTCGAGTTGCTCCAGTGCCTTGGGCGGACGGTCCGAGGTGAGCACTATCTGCTTCTGGGCATTGTGCAGGGCATTGAAGGTGTAGAAGAACTCCTCCTGGGTCTGGGTCTTTCCCTCCAGGAACTGGATGTCGTCGATCAGCAGCACGTCCACGTCGTCGCGGTACTTGCGGCGGAAGGCATTGGTGCGGTTTTCGCTCACCGCATTGATGAACTCGTTGGTCATCTCTTCGGTGCTCACGTATTTGACGTGCACCTCGCGGTAGTAGTCGCGCACATAGTGGCCGAGCGCATGCAGCAGGTGGGTCTTACCGAGGCCGGACTCGCCGTAGATCATCAGCGGGTTGTAGGCCTTGCCGGGCGCCTCGGCCACCGCAACCGCCGCCGCATGGGCGAAGCGGTTCGACGAGCCGATGACGAAGTTGTCGAAGGTGTACCGGGGATTGAGCCTGCCCTGGTCGTCGTTGCCACCCTTGACTGCCGTGGGCGCAGCGGACGGGCCGGGAGTGAGTACCGCATCCTGGGGACGCAGCGGCGTCGGCGCGTCGTCACGCGGTATGAACTCGGCCGGGGCCGGGTCTGGTCCGTCCCGGCCCGGATGCTCGGCGGGACGCAGATCCAGTTCGAGATCGGGTTCGATGGTGATGGCAAGCCGCATCGGACGGCTGAAGAAGTCACTGAGAACTTCCTCGATCTCGGTGCGCAGCTTTGTCTCGATACGTTCCCGGGTGAATTCGTTGGGCACGGCGATCATCACCGTGGACTCATGAATCGTGAGCAGTCGCGAACCCCGGAGGAATGCGCCGCCCCGCGCACCGCAAGCACTCAGTACGTGATTCCAGGCCTCGACCACGTCCGACTCGTCACCACCGGTGTTCGAGTCACGAGTCACGCCATTCCACCCTCAGTCGTCGGATTGATGCACGGCAGCTTAACGCCACTCCGTGAGTGGCTGTATGGATCCCCCATCAACGGAGTCACAAGTTATACACCAATCCACAGGGTTGTCCACAGAATTTCGACACTTCTCAGCCTTGAAGACGTCCGCATCGGCTGGTCGCACGGCGTGTCGCCTGGACTGAAGATCACAAGTTGATGATTCTACTGTGCCAGTTGTCCATAGCTCTGCCGATCAGGCCGTTTGCTGTGGGTCCCCTCGCTGGCGTAAACTTGCCAGGCCGCTGGCGTCAGCGGCTTCTTCTGTGTGCACATGCCTGGTGTGAGGATGCTGTGAGCATCCCAGATCGCGTGTCAGCGCGGAAGTGATGCGAAGCAGCTCGATTTCACCAGCAAGGAGCTCATACCGTGAGCAAGCGCACTTATCAGCCCAGCAATCGTCGACGCGCCCGCACGCACGGTTTCCGTGCACGAATGAGCACGCGCGCCGGTCGCAACATCCTGTCGGCGCGGCGCCGCAAGGGCCGCGCAGAGCTGTCTGCCTGAGCAGTGCTGCCCGCCCAGGCGCGGATGCGCAGCTCGCAGGAGTTCCGCACCACTGTGCGCCGAGGCGTGCGCTCCGGGAGTGCCAGTCTTGTCGTCCATGCCGACCTCGCCGATCAACGGTCGCCGCATTCTGCGGAGACCGATTCTTCGACGCGGGTCGGTTTTGTCGTGTCCAAGCGCGTGGGCAATGCGGTGACGCGCAACAGGGTGAAGCGCCGGTTGCGACACATGGTGGCCGCGCGGTTGTCCTTCGGCGGGAAATTGCCCCGGGATCTACGCATCGTCGTGCGAGCCCTGCCGCCGGCGGCCCTGGAGCCGCAGCGGCTGGCGTCCGATTTCGACGCGGCCTGGTCTGCATCGCTCAGCAAGGTGTGCAGGTGGGCAGAACGATGAAATATCTGCTCCTGGCTTTCGTGCTGTTCTGGCGCCGATTCATTTCGCCGATGTATGGCGATGTCTGCAAGTTCTATCCGAGTTGTTCTGAATATGGGCTGGAAGCCCTGCGGTTGCACGGAGCGGTGCGCGGCAGTTGGCTCACCGTGCGGCGTATCGCGCGATGCCATCCATGGTCTCTGGGCGGGGTGGATCCCGTTCCCGGATCCGACCTGGAAGCCCGGTTGAGGGAACACCAAGACCCTGACAGCGCAGACCCCCATGCTGTCATCCGAGAGTCAGGACCCGGTCCTGGCGCACAGCCCGTCCGGGAATCCCGGCGCGGACCGCGCATCTATGTGAGGTGAATGAGTTGTACCCCGTCATGTTGACGCTGATGAACATAGGCGACAGCCTCGGCTCCATCGGTACGTCCATCATGGAGCCGTTGTACTGGGCAGTCAGTGGCCTGATCGTGCTGTTCCATGCCGCGCTGTCGTCGTTCATGGCGCCCGATTCCGGATGGACCTGGACGCTGTCCATCGTGATGCTGACCTGCTTCATCAGGTTGGTGATGATGCCGTTGTACGCCAAGCAGCTGAATTCATCGCGAGCCATGCAGACCCTGCAACCGAAGATCCAGGAACTGCAGAAGAAGTACGGCGCAGACCGGGAACGGCTCGGTCAGGAAACGATGAAGCTGTACAAGGAGGAGGGCGTCAACCCGGCCTCGTCCTGTGCTCCCCTGCTCATCCAGCTGCCCATCTTCTTCGCCCTCTACCGTGTGCTGAGCAGCGCCTCGACAGGGCACAATGTGCACGGCTTCTGGTTGCAGCGCGATCCGCAGCTGGTCGATTCGCTGAGCCATGCCCACATCTTCGGGGCCCAGCTGTCGGGCACCTTCATGCCGATCAACAACGGCTTCGGGCCAACCCAGATCCTCGCCACCATCCTGATCCTGCTGATGACCGCATTCATGTTCATCCAGCAGTTGCACATGCTGAAGCGCAACATGCCGCCGAGCGCATTCACCGGGCCGATGGCTCAGCAGCAGAAGATGATGCTGTACCTGTTCCCGGCGATGTACCTGTTCATGGGTCTGGCCATCCCGATCGGCGTGCTCATCTACTGGCTCACCACCAATCTGTGGACGATGGGTCAGCAGTACTTCATCATCCGCAACTACCCGACGCCGGGAACGCCTGCCTATGTCGAGTGGGAAGAGCGCATGAAGGCGCAGGGCAAGAATCCGAAGGCCATCGAGGCGCACTGGAGCAGTCGTGCGCGCAAGGCCAAGGTGAGCGAGGTCGCCACGGTGGCAGCCACTGACGAAGCTCACAATCCTGTGGTGGCACGGCAGAGTACCTCCCGGCAGACCGTCAAGCACGACCAGAACGGCAATCGGCAGGTCGTGCGCAGGCAGCAGCCGAGCAAGAAATCACGAGCCACCCGCAAGAGGAAATGAGTTGCGAGGCCCCTTCGGTTGTGCCCTCTGTGCGGTCCCTGACCGGTTCGCGTTGATGCGTCATGCAGAGTCGGCATGGCAGCCGGTGCTGCCGGAGCGGTTTCTCGAGCCAGTAATTGAATTGGGTGCAACCCCTCTCGGGTTCGCCCTGTGTCGTGGATCAGCGAGGAGACAATCATGAGCGATGAACAGCAGTCGGCAGCTGATGTCGAACAGGCCGTCAAGGATGTCGTGGATGACGTTGCAGAGGTGGCCGCCGAGGAGGCTGCAGAGCCATCCGAAGAAGACATCCTGGTGAAGGAGGGGGACATCGCAGCCGACTACCTGGAGGAACTGCTGGACATCGCCGACCTCGACGGTGACCTGGATTCCTACACCGAAGGTGATCGTGCGCATGTCTCCGTGGTCACCGATTCCACCACGCTGGTGGGGCGCGACGGTGAGGTGCTGGAGGCGCTGCAGGAGTTGTGCCGGTTGGCCGTGATGACCGAGACGGGCCGGCGCAGCAGGCTGATGCTCGATGTCGCCGGGCACAGGGAGAAGCGGCGCAAGGAACTCCAGCTGCTGGCCCAGGACGCCGTGAATTCCGTGAACGAGAACGGCGAACCCGTGCGCCTGGCACCGATGAATCCCTTCGAGCGCAAGGTCGTGCACGATGCCGTTGCAGCTGCCGGCCTGTACAGCGAGTCCGAGGGCCAGGAGCCGCAGCGCCGGGTGGTCGTGCAAGCAGCCAAGTGATGGACCAGGTGGGACCGGATCAGCCGGATCAGGTTGACGGCGAGCGAGTGGAGAAGGCGGCCAGGAATGTGCTTGCCGAGCAGTTCGAGTCACAGTTCGGCTTGATGAATCGATATGTCGACATACTTACAAGTCGAGGTATTGACTGGGGACTCATCGGTCCACGCGAGGCGGGCAAGATGTGGAGTCGGCACATCCTCAACTGCGCGGGGCTGGTGTCGCTGATTCCTGAGGGCTCCACAGTGGCCGACATCGGGTCGGGGGCAGGTCTGCCAGGCCTGGTGGTTGCCATCCTCCGTCCCGATCTCACGGTGACGCTGCTGGAGTCACTGTTGCGCCGTGCCGACTTTTTGTCGGAGACGATCGAAGAGCTGGGTCTGTCATACCGGGTCCGTGTGATCCGGGGGCGTGCGGAGGAGCACGACGAGTACTACGACGTGGTCACTGCCCGCGCGGTTGCTCGGCTGAAGAAGCTGCTGGGCTGGGCTGCGCCCCTCATGGATGAGCGAGGCCAGCTGTTGGCCTTGAAGGGACGCTCGGCTGAAGCTGAGGTCCTCGAGGCGGAGGCCCAACTCACCAGGGCCAGATTGATGGCCGAGGTGTTGAAGGTGCAGCTCTCCCCCACTGCTGAGCCGAGCACCGTCGTTCGAGTGCGTGGTGCCTGAGCTGACACCGCTTCCTTGCACTGCTGCTTCCTTGCACTGCTGATCGTCGAGGATCAGGCGACGGATCGTCGTGTGTGAGACCTTGGGTCAGGCAACCGGAGTCCGTCACTGGACTGGACCTGCAGGGCTCTGGATGTGACCTTTGCAGGTGCAATGTTCCCCAGGTTGTTCCGGGCACGCCCGGACCTCTGTTCTTCACGGTGACAGTTCGGCCATGCGCGTGGCTCGAGTAGCACAACCTAGTTGAACTGTCATTCATGCTGATCTCACAGCTCAGGGGCGCACAGGTCGAGTGTCATGGCGTGGCCTTGGGGACATCCCGGATAGAGTTGCTGAGCATTGTTCATGGAGGTGTTCGTGGTGTCAGGTGAGCCATTGGGGTGGCCAGCGAAGCATGATCCGGCGAGGAGTGAACCTCTGGGATATCCGGTACCAAGAGGAAGCCAGGTGAAGCGCTCCCCCGATGTTTCACGTGAAACATCGTCCAATGGACCCGTGGGCGGGGCCGCACAGGCTGCAACTGAGTCGGAGAGGAAGCAGTGAGGTTGGGGAAGTCCAAGGACAAGAAGAAGAAGAAGGACAAGAAGAAGCACCACAAAGCGGCCAGGGACGTAGATGTGCGCGCGATGGATTCTGGTCGTGCGGAGCTCAACCCAGAGACTGCGAAAGCCACTCCAGAGAATATGGACAGAGCAGTGAAAGGATCGGCGAGCATGTCCAACGCTTACCGTGACGCCGCAAGCGGACCGGCTGGTCAACACCCATCTGCGATGAACAGAGGGGGATCGACCACCTCGGATGCTCTCCAGGCAGCATCGGCATTACCGCACTCCCCCACCCCGATGTCGGCAGACGATGAGATCAATCCGGCATTGCCATCCGATGCTCCTCCGATCCCGCGTCGAGCGCTGGAAACTGAGGTGGTTGTCCGGAATGTTTCACGTGAAACATCGATGACCGGTGGACCGCTGCCAGCTCCTGCTAGGACGCGCCGGGTCGTGGTCGCCAATCAGAAGGGTGGCGTCGGTAAAACCACCACAGTGGTCAATCTCGCAGTTGCCCTGGCGCAGGGCGGATTGAAAGTCCTGGTCATCGATGTTGACCCGCAGGGGAATGCTTCCACCGCGCTGGGTATACCTCACCAGCAGGGCACTCGGGGAACGTTTGAAGTGCTTCTCGACGGCACACCGCTCTCCGATGTTGTCATTGAGTCACCTGAGGCTGCAGGTCTCCTGGTGAGCCCCGCAACCATCGACCTTGCGGGCGCAGAATTGGAATTGGTCTCTGTGGATGCGCGAGAACGACGACTGAAAGTGGCCGTCGAGGACTTCTTGCGCGATCACCCCGCCGACTTCATCTTCTACGACTGCCCTCCGTCATTGGGATTGCTCACGGTGAATGCCCTTGTGGCGGCGAAAGAGCTGCTCGTGCCCATCCAGTGCGAGTACTACGCGCTGGAAGGCGTCACTCAGCTCACCAGAACGATCAGCCTGGTGACCAGGAACCTCAATCCCGAACTTCAGTTCTGGGCCGTTCTGCTCACAATGTTCGACGGCAGGACAAGACTCGCCTCACAAGTGGCGGAGGAAGTCCGCTCCCACTTCCCGGGTCTGGCGCTGGAGACCATGATTCCCAGATCGGTCCGTATCAGCGAGGCCCCCAGCTACGGTGCCTCAGTGATCGGCTACGACCCTCATTCAGTGGGTGCCAAGGCATATCGAGCTGTCGCCCAGGAAATCGCAGAACGCGCCGCCAAGGAGGACGCATGAGTGCACGACCAGGTGGTCTCGGCCGAGGCCTTGGTGAGCTGTTCCAGCGCACAGAGGACATGGCAACGGCGACTGTATCGCCGCAACCGGAACAGACTGCTGCAACAACAGTTGGGACCATCGCAAACACTGCGGCTGAGATGCCAGACGGTTCCTACTTCCAAGAACTCCCGGTGGAAGAGATCAGCGCCAATCCCAAACAACCCCGATCGATTTTCGGTGAGGAGGAACTCACCGAGCTTGCTGAGTCCATCAAGGAGGTTGGCCTGCTGCAGCCGATCGTCGTGAGGCGCCTTGACGAGGGCCGATACGAGTTGGTGATGGGGGAGCGGCGCCTGAGAGCCCACCAGCAGGCGGGCATTGCCACAATTCCAGCAATCGTCAGGGCGACGGACGACACATCGATGCTCACCGACGCGCTGCTGGAGAATCTGCATCGGGTGCAGCTGAATCCAGTTGAGGAGGCTGCCGCCTACGAGCAGCTCATGGAGGACTTCGGCATCACCCAGGGGGAATTGGCGCAGCGCCTCAAGAAGTCAAGGCCCTACATCTCCAACACGATTCGCCTGCTGAAGCTGCCGACGACGGTGCAGCGACGGCTCGCCGCTGGCGTCCTGTCAGCGGGACATGCCAGGGCTCTGCTCACCGTGGATGACCCGGTGATGCAGGAGCACCTCGCACAGCGCATCGTCTCCGAGGGTCTGTCAGTCCGAGCCACAGAAGAAATCGTGGCCCTGACCGACGAGACCAGCCGCATCAGGCCTGCCACCAAGCAGCCGAAGCAGCCCGACCCGCATGCGGAACAAGTTGCTGCAGATCTCGCCGAACGCTTCGACACCAGGGTGAAGGTGAGCATCGGCCGCAACAAGGGTCACATCACCATTGACTTCGCAGGTCAGGAAGACCTCGACCGCATCCTCACTCTGTTGGGCCGCTGAACAGGGCTTCGACCAGTGCTTCCAGCTCAGTCCTGTGCCTGTTCATCCATTGGCGGGGCCTGCAGGGGGTCTGGAGGCATACTCCACCATTGAAACACGTGCACCAGGTGATGACGATCCATTGCAGCAGTCTGAAGCAACAGTGACGGACGATTGACCGATAAAGCTATTTATCGACAAAGCGATAAGTCACTTAAACCACAAGTTGGTTCAGTGATCTTCGGGCTCCGTGACCGTGCGGCCATCGACTGAACTGATGATCGATGTGGGCAACTGCACCGTGCGGGACACCGTGCAGTCCTTCTCGTGGCTGAGCTTGACGAGGCGTTCCACCAAGCCAGCGGCCCTTTGCCCGTCACCATCGGCAGGGAACTCAACATGAAAGTCCAGCCCGATGTTCTCCATCTTGTGGGCGCCCTGGTCGTCCACGGTGTACTCACCCTTCACATGCACCGTGAACTCGGTGGGTTCGGCATGACGGGAGGTGACTGCATCCACGTCGATGCTGCTGCACCCACCGATGGCGGCGAGCAACAGTTCGACAGGTGTGAACAGACCGTCACCGTGGCCGAACTCCAGGCTTGCGCCCTCAGAGTTCGTCGCAACATAGTGCTCGGCGGACACCCTGCTGAGTGCCACTGAGCGGGGACTGCTCTGGGTCACCCCAGAACCTCGTCCAGCAGCTTCTTGAGTGCGCCCTTGGTCTTGCCGCCCTGGAACTGTTTGACGACTTCGCCGTGCGAGAAGACCTTGACAGTGGGCAGCCCGAGGATCGACTGTGAGTTCGCCACCTGCACATTGGCGTCCGTGTCGATCTTCACGAAGTTGATCCGGTCGCCGTACTGCTCCGCGAGTTCCTCGATGATCGGGGTGAGTTGGCGGCAGGGCGCGCACCAGTCTGCCCAGAAGTCCACCAGTGTCGGCTTGTCGGCCTTGAGGACGACATCCTCGAAGGTGGCATCTGTCACATCGGTCACTGCGCTCATTGTGGACTACCTCTCGTTGGTGACGGGACAGTCAGTCCCGGTCGGGGTTGTTGTGTGCCTGTTCGACTGATCCGAATCGGTTGCCCGGCTGTCACCACGATGGGGGAGCCAGGCAACGGAATCGGCCTGGTCAGTCGCTCAATGACACAAGGTACTGCTCAGCGTCAAGTGCGGCGCGGCAACCCGTACCCGCCGCGGTGATGGCCTGCCGATAGACGTGGTCAACCAGGTCGCCACAAGCAAAAACACCGGAAAGATTGGTGCGCGTGGAAGAGCCGTCCACACGGACATAGCCCGCATCGTCCACATCGACCTGGCCGGTCACGAGCTCGGAGCGGGGAATGTGCCCGATCGCCTCGAACAGACCCGCCACTGGCAGTTCGCTCTTCTCACCGGTACCGGTGTCCTGCAATGTCAGCGAGGACAGCGTCGTGTCGCCCTCCAGGCCGACGATCTGCTTGTTCCAGGCGAATTTGATCTTCGGGTCCTGTTCGGCGCGCCTGGCCATGATGTCGCTGGCGCGCAGCTTGTCGCGGCGATGCACGAGGGTGACCGAGTCTGCGAATCGGGTGAGGAAGGTGGCCTCCTCGACGGCAGAGTCGCCGCCGCCCACGACGGCGATGTCCTTGCCGCGGAAGAAGAATCCGTCGCAGGTGGCGCACCAGCTCACGCCCCTGCCCGCGTACTTCGTCTCCTCGGGCAGGCCGAGGTGACGGTAGGCCGAGCCCATGGCCAGAATGACCGACTTGGCCCGGTACTCGTTGTCGGAGGAATCGCGCACGACCTTCACGTCGCCGGTGAGTTCCAGCGAGGTGACGTCATCGGTGATGATCTCGGTGCCGAAACGCTCGGCCTGGGTGCGCATATTCGTCATGAGATCGGGGCCTTGGATTCCCTCGGGGAAACCGGGGAAGTTCTCCACTTCCGTGGTGTTCATGAGGGCACCACCAGCGGTGATGGATCCCTCGATCAGAATCGGGTGCATTCCCGCGCGCGCCGTGTAGATGGCGGCCGTGTATCCGGCCGGGCCGGAGCCGACGATGATGACATCGCGGATTTCGTCGTTCATGTCTTCCCTTCACATACGGCAGCCCTGGCGACCCTGAATGCGCATGCCTGGGCGCCACCGGACCATGAAACTGCGCAAGCCCCTGAAGAATTCCCGGGAGCTCACCGACCGGGAGTCCCCAGGGATGTTCTTCGGAGCCGATCCCTCAGAACCTTCAGCCCCACAAGAATTTCATGCCCGTGATGGCAGCCCGGCGCGGGTTGTGCCGTTGCATCAATTTCCCAGCCAGCAGAGCAGAACACGTTGTGCACCATCTGGACGCAGGGCCGTGGGACGTTGACCGGTAGAGTCGGGGAGTCATCGAGAAACCGGGGGAACAGTGGAGGGGACATGCGTGTGAACCGCCGCTACGCACTGTCGCTGCTGGCTGGTTCGGCGGCGGCCGCCGGCCTTGCGGCGTGCGGTTCGAAGAAGGCACAGCCCCACGAGACGCAGACGACCACGGCAACTCCGACTCCCTCGGCCACCCCGTCATGGAGCAATGTCAAGAATTCCGGCGGGGGACAGCTCAGCCTGTTGTCTTCGCTGTTCACCGATCAGAATTCACAACAGCGCTATGCGAATGACGTGCTCATAGGCTTCTTCGGGGGAAGTGCCTACAGCTTCACCACCGACTACACGACTCCCGAGCGGCTGTTGGACACCATCTACACGGGCTTGGTGGGAGCGGATCTGTCCGATCTGGTGATGCCCGGAGTCGGCTGGGTGGAGTCTTTGCAGCGGCGCAATGTGCTGCGCGAGATTCCCGAGGATGTGCTCGATGATCTGCAACTCGACGACCGGCTGCTGACCGGATGCCGCTACCAGGGCAGCCTTCGGGCGGTTCCCTATGTCAAGGATCTCAGCCTGGTGGCCTATCGGGCCGATCTGTTCACGGCCGCGGGAATCGCCGATCCGCCGGCCACCCTTGACGAAGTGCGGGCGATGGCCAAGCAGCTCACCACACCGGACGTACAGGGGTTCGATCCCTTCGGTGGGAGCGGCCTGGTCAGCACCTGGATCACCCTGCTGGGTGCCTACGGCGGCACGCTCTTCACCGACGATGGCAAGCCCCGTTTCGATCAGGGTCAGGGTACCCAGGCCCTCGACTTCATCATCGGTCTGGTGAAGGACGGATCCACCGATCCGTCCAAGATCCCGGCTTCAGGTGCGTCGCAGCTGTTCGTCGCCAAGAAGGCCGCCATGACGCTCCTCGGCACGGGGATGTGGGATTCTCTCGGTGCTGCTGGGCTGGCCGACATGGCGCATCTGGGTCTGATTCCGATGCCCCCGAGCCAGCAGGGGAAAGACCCCTGCATGCTGCAGTCGGGCACGCTGCTCGCGGTGAGCAACCAGTCGAGCCACCCGGAGGTGGCATTCGAGTTCTGCCACTATGCGCTGGGCAAGGATCCGCTGCAGGCGGTGCTGGGTGTCCAGCCCGGGGTTCCCGCCAGATCGGACGTGGTCTCCGGCAGTGCACTGCAGAACAACCGGATCCTCACCACCGCATTGACCAATGTGCAGTACGCCACGATCACCCTGGGCGGCAGCCCCGCGTGGCTTGACCTGGTACCTGTCATCGAGTCGGAACTGATGGCCGCCATCACGGGCCGTCAGTCCTCCGAGACGAGCATCTCGAATTTGGCCCGGGTGGTCACCGATTCCATCGCCCACAACTGAGGACGCCTGAATTCGGCTGGTGGGGCTGACATCCGTGGCTGGTCTCGCCCGGCGGATGAGCCCCCGCGGCTGAACACCCCAGCGCGGAAAGCGGTTCCGACAGTGTTTCCCCGCCCAGGGGATTCTCAGTGGGTGATCTCGGCATGTGTCAGATGGTCGAAACGGTTGACCCACCACAGCGCTGACAGGCCGGTGCCCTCGAAGGGCCGCGCCGGCGGGCGCCCGGTCTCGATGAGAGTGGTGGCGGTGTTCACGATGATGAACCACGGATCGGGATCGGCCTGAGCATTGGTCAGGCCGAGGGCCGAGCGGATCAGGTACTGGATGATCCATTCGTGGCAGACCAGGCCGACGACCTCGTCGGAATCGGTGTGCTGTGCGCACAACTCCTGGTAGAGCCGATCTCCCCGGGCCTGCGCGTCTGGCTGGTCCTCCACGCGCGCCCCCTTGGTGTACCAGCCGTCCTCCCCAACATCGGGTGGCAGAACGACACGGGGGCTCAGAGCCGCGAGCCTGCTGGCGGAGGCGCCCTGGCTCGCGCTCGGTGTCTGGGGAATGCCGGTGTACACACCGCCCACCTCGTAGGCCTGGGTATTCACCAGGATGGGCAGGTCGAAGGCCTCGGCGAGGGGCGCTGCCGTCTGCACCGCGCGGACCATCGGCGAGCTGACAAGCGCTGTCAGCCGGGGCAGGCGGCCTTCGCGAAATGCCAGCGCGAGCTCTTCGGTCTGCACGATGCCCTTCTCGGTGAGCTCGGGATCCGCCGAACGTCCAGCGAAGGGATGCCCGGCGGCGGTGAGGACATTGTTCGACGACTGCCCGTGCCTGATGAGAAGGAGCTTCACGCGGTCATTGTCGCAGCCACTCGCCGAGAGGTTCGGAAGGCCCGGGCGCGGTTTCACCGGACGAGCACCGGATCACCTCCGGGTGCCCTGGCGTGGATCAGCGGTCGGGGGTCGGCGCCGCGCCCGCCGCGACGGCACCACCAGCCGAATGCCCCTCCTGAGCCTGTGCGCTGCACGAATGCAGCATGCCGGTCACCGAAACGATCACCATGAGCACGACGAACAACGGGATGAGCCATCGCCCCAGCCGGTAGGCCCGGGACCGCTCGTCCCAGATCGACGTGGGGCGAGCGGTGGCGGATGTGTCGAGAATGGTCCCCGAGGGGCCGATCGGGGACGGGGAGTTGTCCGACTTCACTGCCGGACTTCCCAGGCGTGCAATCCCATCGGCGTGTTGTCCGGGCGAGGACTGGTCACCAGCTGCCCGGCCAATACCGCTGTCTTCATGTCGTGCCTGATCAGGGCCTGGTTGTGCTGGTCGGACAGGCCTGGCGACTTGGCGCCAGGAGCCAGATTCCCGGCCATCCGGTGCTGCTGTTCCACGGGCCGTGCCCGTCGTGGAGCCGTCCACAGCGGGCATTGTTCGAGTGGCGATGTCACTTTCCGATGCCGCGCTGTTGACGTGCGGTGGCGAGGGGGACAATCCGGTCAGCCCAGGAATGACCGTGTCCAACTCCGATCGCGGCGTGTCATTGCGTGAGCCGAGCAGCTGGATCACTCGGTGCTGCAGTTGGTCGTCTGCTGCGGCATTGCCCAGCACCCTGCCGAGAGCTTGATCGATCTCCTCGGCGGTGGGCAAGGTGTCCGGGTCGCCCCGTGAATTGGGGACTCGCGGATTCAGGACCCGGGGAGTGAGGATCTGCATGCAGATGTCATTCAACGGCAGCGGCACTCGTGGGCTCAGCGCCGCAGGGCTCACCCACCGACGCGTTCCGGATGTGGTCGGCGCGGTCAGCGGTGCGGCCAGCAGCCCCCATTGCCGGGTCTGCTCAAGGTCGATCTCGATCGGCCACCTCGCCACCAGACAGGCGTAGAGCAACTTGCCCATCGCCCGGACATCGGTGGCCTCCTGGTCGCGCCAGGGCGGTGGTGGCTTGGCGGCCGGCGAGCGCAGTGCAGCGTCCATGAGAAAACCGCTGATCTTCACATTGCCGTTGCGAGTGATGGTGATGGTGCGGGGGTTCAGCAGGCGGTGGAAGACGCCCTGGGTGTGCATCGGCGCGAGGGCATCGGCGATCTCCCTGACGATGTGGGCGGCCTCCAGCGCGGTGAGCGGTCCCCGTGCCAGCAGCTCGGCCAGTGTGATCCCGATCACCGACTCGCAGATGATGAAGGGTGGCGTGTTCTCTCCCATGGCGTCGAGAACACGCAGGAATCGTGAATCAGTGGCCGCCGCTGCCCTGCGGGCGGCCACCATCACCGCGGAGGAAGAGGCGAATCCAGGATCGAGGACATGGGCGACGACGGGACGGGACAGGGCATCGTCGTAGGCCTGCCAGCTGACAGTGCCCGGATACTCATGGAGGATGCGCCCCAACCGGTAGCGACCTGCCAGAATCTGGCCGCTTTCGGCTGACCCGGCCGTCATCCGGCCGTTCTCAACTGGTTCAGGGGGCAGCGAGCCGGCACCGGTGCCCGGGTCGGACCAGGTTTGCTGCATCGCCCTCCTCGCTGGCAGTGGTGTGAAGCGGCTCGCTCATCAAGTCATGGGCAACAGTCGTGCGCATCGATAAGTCTGCCCCTCAACACTGATAGGAGCCCAAATTCCGGCGGCTTTCTCAGGAATCGGAAGCGGGGGAGTCTCCGCCGGACGAATCCTGCGCGGGCGAGTCATTGCCGGGTGGCGTGTTGCCCGGCGGCTGATTGCCGCGTGCCTTTTCACGGCGCACCTGTTTGACGCGCAGTGCCGTGGCGCCGAGCAGCACGATGCCGGCGGCGATGATGATCATCCAGCCCACCTTGCCCGCGCTGTTCGCCGTCACCACGAATGTGACCGGCTGGTCGAGTGCCACCGGCTGGTCTCCGGTGGTCATGGCCACCGCGGTCATCTGCACGGTCCCGTTGCCAGCCGCGACCGGGGAAATCCGGACGGTGGCCGAGTCACCGGGATCGATCGTGATGATGGAAGTGTCGGCAATGGTGATGCGCCGGGGATTGTCCGAGGTGAAGTGCACGCGTACGCGTACCGGCAGCTTCATGGTGTTCGTGAGGCTGATCGGGAGTTGAGTCGCCTCTGTGGGGACGACGAGTTGGCTGCTGATGTGAACAGTCACCCTCCCGCCGCCGATCGAATTCGTGGCATTCCGTGTTGCCGCGGCGAGATAGTCGGCAGCTTGCTGTTCAGAGGCGAAGGAAGCGCTCCAGGCCCGCAGGCTCACCATCTGCATGTTCAGCGATTGCGTGCCGGTCAGCGCCACGTAGAAGGACTCGGTCTGGCGCGCGTTCTGCTCCGCGGAGATCAAGGCGCTGGCTGCAGCGGCGTGGTTCTTGCTCGGAATGATGTTCTGAGAGGACGCGTAGTGCTCGGTGAGATCCTCCAGTGACACGAGGGTGCGTCCCTGGGCGGTCACCAGCTGAGCTCTGGCTTCGTCTGCCGTGGTCACCACGTTCACCGCAGGGGTGCCCTGTGCCGAGGAGAGCAACTGTTCGGACTGCAGTCTTCCTGCACGGTGGACGATGTCATCGGCAGGATCGGGCGGAGGACCGCCAGTCCCGATATCGGCGGGAACGGTGACGACCGACTCCCCGGAGCCGGTCCGGGAGACGATGGTGCCGGCATCTGAGGTCTGCGTCAGCACAACATCGGGTTCGGCCTGTGCGATGAATGAGAGCAGCTCCGAGCTGGTCGGGCCCTGACTGGGCAGCACTGCCAGTGGCAGGGAAGCGAGGGGATGACTGCTGGGAACGGCGTCGAGGGAGGCGTTCAGAAGGTCCTGGCGCCCCGAGGCCTGCACTTCCGCGAAATTCAGCAGTCCGTACTGCGCCCGGTAGCACCGCCCGTCGTGCGCGATGGCGCCCAGCCTGGCCAGATAGCCGGCCGCGGCGGCTCCTGCCGTGCCCGGCTTCTCGGTGCCGTCCGCCTGGCGCACCTGGTATCCGGAGACCATGTCCTGCAGCTCGTCCCACAGCAGTGGGTCGATGACGGCGGTGGCACCGGTCTGCTCGGCGACGGAGGCGATCAGATCCAGCCGTCCGCCGGAGGCAAGTTCCTGGGACAGATGGTCATCGGCGAACAGCGCGATGCCGGAGGAGGAGCCGATCAGGCTCGGCGTACTGGCCAGTTCGGCGACCGTGGTCGCACGATATCCCTGAGACGTGGGATAGGGCATCAAGAATCTGGACGACCCGAGTGTGCTGCCACCTGGCTCGCTGACCGTCACACCGAGCGCGTTCGCGGTACGGGGACTGAGCAGATCGAGTGGATCGCTGCCAGATGTGAAACTGGCATGCACCGTGAAGGACCGGCTGCCGTGCGCCGGCAGCGGGCCGACGACCGCCGAGGCGCCGTCGCTGGTGACCTCGGACTGCGCATCGGTGGTGGCTCCGGTGAGAGTCAGCTGCATGGCGTCGAGATTGGTGATGGGCCGTTTGTCACGCCACAGCTTCACGGTGGCGCTGGGGATGACGGTGTCCGTGTCGTTGGTGACCGTGCCGTTCAGTGTCAGGTCACCGCTGCCCGACACCGAGCTGGGGCTGAGCTGGTCCAGGTGCACGCTCACGGTGGGATTGTCCTGAGCCCAGGCCCGCACGGGGCCGGGTCCGACGGTCAGAAGTGCGCACACCAGCACAAGGCACAATGCCGGGCGGACGAGCAGAGTGAGCCAGCGCGGCTGTCTCCGCACTGGCCCGCTGGCCGCTACTCGTCCCACCCGCACATGGTAGAGCGCGGAGCTGGCGATTCCTCGGGGTGAATCGCTGCCGGTACACCCGTCTGGCTGCGTTGTCAGTGCGATGATCCCTTGTCGCCCTGCTGATCCCACCAGGCCCGCAACTCGTGTTCAGCCTCATCGGCACCGAGCGGGCCGCGGTCCATCCGCAGATTCAGCAGGTAGTTGTAGGCCTTGCCCACCTGCGGGCCGGGCGGCACGCCCAGGATCGACATGATCTGGTTGCCGTCCAGATCGGGGCGGATCGACTTGAGCTCCTCCTGCGCGGCGAGCTCGTCGATGCGCGCCTCCAACTCGTCATAGGCGCGGCGCAGCCGTTCGGCCTTGCGGGCATTGCGGGTGGTGCAGTCGCTGCGGGTGAGGATGTGCAGATGCTCCAGCTGGTCACCGGCATCACGCACATAGCGGCGCACGGCGGAGTCGGTCCATTCGGCCTCGCCATAGCCGTGGAATCGCAGGTGCTGTTCGATCAGCTGGCTCACCGCGTCCACCACGGAGTTCGGGAAGTGCAGTGCCTTCAACCGGCGCTTGGCCATCCGGGCCCCGACCACATCGTGGTGGTGGAAGGTCACCTTGTTGCCCTCGAGCCCGCGGGTGGCCGGCTTGCCGATGTCGTGCAGCAGCGCTGCGAGCCGGATCACCAGATCGGGCTGATGGTTCGGGTTCGGGTGGCCGTCCTTGAAGTCGCGCCCCTTCTCCAGCGCGATGGCCTGGTCGAGCACCGTGAGGGAATGTTCGTAGACATCCTTGTGGCGGAAGTGGTCGTCGCGTTCCAACTTCATGGCGGGCAGTTCGGGCAGCACCAGATCGGCAAGGCCGCTGTCCACCAGCATGTTCAGGCCAGGACGCGGGGTGTCGCTGCACAGCAGCTTCGACAGCTCGTCGCGCACCCGCTCGGGCGAGATGATCGAGATGCGTTCGTGCATCTCCTGCATGGCGCGGAAGGACGCCGGGTCGATGCTGAAGCCGAGTTGTGCGGCGAATCGGCAGGCTCGCATCATCCGCAGTGGATCGTCGCTGAAGCTCACCTCGGGCGGGCTCGGGGTGCGGAGCACTTCCCGTGAGAGGTCGCCCAGGCCGCCGTGCGGGTCGATGAAGCCCTTGTTGATGACGTCGATGGCCATCGCATTGACGGTGAAATCACGCCGAATCAGGTCGTCGTGCAGGTTGTCACCGAAGGCGACCACCGGCTTGCGGGAGTCGGGGGAGTAGGAGTCGGCGCGGAAGGTGGTGATCTCCACCACCCACTCACGGCCGTCCACGGTGCGTGAGGCGCCGATGGTGCCGAACTCCTTGCCGATCGCCCACACCGCACGGCTGAATTTGTGCAGCAACTCCTCGGTGCGGTCCGGTGAGGCCGAAGTGGTGAAGTCCAGGTCGTGGCCCAGCCGGCCGAGCAGGGCATCGCGCACCGAGCCGCCCACCAGGTACAACTGCTCGCCCGCATCGGAGAACAGCGACGCCAACTCCTCCACGAGGGGATTGATGCGCAACAGTTCCCTGACGGCTTGGTGTTGCGCCCGGGAAAGGGTGCTGGAGGGTGTGGACACGAGTGACGAGCATACCGGGCGCCGATGGATCCACCCGGGATGAGGTATCACTGGTCGTCGGAGTGCTTGTCCTTGGTCTTGGCCTTCTTGTCGCCGACGATGTCCTCGGTGTTCAGATCCATGGTGTCCTCGGCCGCCATGTTGTGCCCGGTGTCCGTATCGGACACCCAACGCACTCGGCGGTTCGCACCCTTGTCGAGCCAGGCCTGCGCCTTCCTGCCCTCGGTGGAAATGGTCGCATCGGCCGCTTTTCCGGATGCATCGCGTGCGCTGCGCTGCTCGCTGTCATCAGCGGGCCAGGCCTCTTCTTCTGGGCCGGTCCGGTCATCGGGCGCGGCGGCCGGGTGGTCGGGTGCACTGCCGGGTACGGGTGACGCGGGTGTTCCAGCGGAATCTCGGGGCGTCACCCGTGGCTGGACGTGGGTCACGTCACTGAGCTCCTGCCGATCGGTGGTGCTCCCGGCAGCTGCCTGCCCGCCCGTCGCTGCTGTGCTGGGTGCATCGGGTGACACGGACGTCTTTTCCCCTGCGTCGGCATAGTTCGTGCCGGCACGGGCCCGGGCGTCACGGGCGGTGTGGCTGAGCCGGCGCCGGCGCACCGTCTTGGGGGTGTCGGCGGTCGACTCGGCAGACGGGGACGGAATGGTCGAGATGAGCTGGTAGGGCGTGCGAATCCCGCGCTGGCTGAAGATGGTGAGCGCTCGTGCCCTGATCTCGCGCTCGACCGTCCACTGCTGGTTGGGCGGACATTTGATGGTGATCTGGTAGCTGGCTGTGATGTCGTCCACGTCGGTGAGGCCCAGCAACATGGGTTCCTCGAGCATCTTGTTGTGCCAGTCCGGCTCGGCGTCCAACCTCTTGAGCATCCGATTGAGCGCCCTGGTGACGCGCTTGGGATCCTCCTCGATGCTCACCGGCAGCGTGAAGGTGCTCTGCGAATAGCCCTGGCTCACATTTCCGACGGTGCTGATGTCGCCATTGCGGAGGTACCAGACCTCGCCGTTGAAGTCCTGCAGCTCCGTCACCCGGAAACCCACCGAGCGCACGGTTCCCTTGAGCTTGCCGACCTCGATGATGTCGCCGACCCCGTATTGGTCCTCGATGATGATGAAGGCGCCGTTGAAGAAGTCTTTGACAAGGCTCTGTGCACCGATGCCGATTGCCACGCCGACGATCCCGGCGCTCGCCAGGGCCGGCCGGATGTTGATGTTCACCGAGTTGAGGATGGACAGCACCACGATGATCAGCAGCACGATGTCGGCGATCGACATCAGGACCGAACCCAGTGTCTTGGTGCGTCGTGCGCCGCGGCTGGCGCCCAGCCCTTCCGAGGTGGAGACCATCTGGGCGGAACGGCCCATCTCCGCGGTGGTGTGCTCGCCCATCCGCTGGTCGGCCTTGAACATGGCGTGCCGCACGAGCTTGCGCAGGAGGAATCGGCACACCACTGCCAATACGAGGGTGGTTCCGATCTCGATGAGCGTTCCCGGCCAGTGGAACTGGAGGTTGAGGGGTATCACGACTTCCCTTCGGATCCATGGCCCGTGAGTGGGCCATGTCGTCCAGTTTGCCTGCCCGGACCGGCCGCCAGCTCGGCAGGGGCTGTGCCGGTGCTGTCCGCCGCCGGTGAATTCTGTGAAGCCGGGACGAACTCCGGGCAGGAGAACGGACGGCTTCCGTTCGCGCCGCCGCGTCCTCCTGTCCGCCCGAGGCGAGACGAGATCATGAGGTCATGAGGGTTGGGCGATACCGGTGGCTCAGGCCCGGTCCTCCCACAGCACATGTCCGGGATCTGGCAGCAGCTCGGAGATGGCAGACAGTTCCTCGGTGGAGAAGTCCAGCGACTTCACCGCAGCAACATTGGACTCCAGCTGTGCGACGCTGGACGCCCCGATCACCACGGAGGTCATCCGGGGATCGCGCAGGATCCAGGAAAGTGCCAGCTGAGCCAGCGTCTGGTCTCGTTGCCGGGCAATGTCGTGGAGACGGTTCAGCGTGGCCAGCACCTCGCCGTCGAGCCAGGACGGGTCGAAAGAGCCCTTGCGGGAGGCGCGCGAACCCTCGGGGATGCCGTGCAAATAGCGGTCGGTGAGCAGGCCCTGGTGGAGTGGTGAATAGGCGATGGCGCCCATGCCGTGGTCGGCCAGCACATCGAGCAGGCAGGGGCCCGCCGAGGCGGAGTCCCTCTCCACCCGGCGGTCGAACATCGAATAACGCGGCTGGTGGATGATCAGCGGAGTGCACAACTCGCGGGCGATGTCGGTGGCTCGCAGTGTTTCTTCGGCGGGGTAGTTGGAGATCCCGGCGTAGATGGCCTTGCCGCTGCGCACCGCCTGGTCGAGGGCCCCCATCGTCTCGTCGATCGGGGTGTCCGGGTCGTAACGGTGGGAGTAGAAGATGTCGACGTGGTCGAGGCCCATGCGTTCCAGCGAGCGATCCAGCGAGCTGAGCAGGTATTTGCGGGAGCTGCCATTTCCGTAGGGGCCAGGCCACATGTCCCAGCCGGCCTTGGTGGAGATGACCAGTTCATCACGCCAGGGGGCCAGGTCGGTGCGCAGCAGCGTGCCGAAATTGATCTCGGCCTGGCCGTAGGGCGGGCCGTAGTTGTTCGCCAGGTCGAAATGGGTGATCCCGGCATCGAAAGCCGCTCGTACCACCTCGCGCTGCACGCCGAAGGGCTGCAGGTCACCGAAGTTCTGCCACAGCCCAAGCGAGATCACCGGCAGCACGAGGCCCCAGCGCCCGATCCGGCGATAGGGCATCCTGCCGTCGTAGCGGTCGGGGTCGGGTGTCCAGATCTTGTGGTCGGTTTGCATGGGCAGTCCTCGAATTCTTCGCCGGATCAGCGCTGATCGGCCGGGATGTAGTCGCGTTCGGTCTCACCGGTGTAGATCTGGCGCGGGCGCCCGATCTTGGGCTTGGCCGAGGAACGCATCTCGCGCCACTGGGCGATCCAGCCGGGCAGCCGCCCGATCGCGAACAGCACGGTGAACATCTCCTTGGGGAAGCCCATCGCCTCGTAGATCAGTCCGGAGTAGAAGTCCACATTGGGGTAGAGCTTGCGTTCGGTGAAGTAGTCATCGCCGAGGGCCGCCTGTTCCAGCTCTTGGGCGATGTCCAGCAGGTCCCGGCGGCCCTCCTTGAGCTGGAGCACCTCGTCGGCGTGCTTCTTGATGATGGACGCACGGGGATCGTAGTTCTTGTAGATGCGGTGCCCGAA
This sequence comes from Propionibacterium sp., assembly GCF_047719395.1. Taxonomy (NCBI): domain Bacteria; kingdom Bacillati; phylum Actinomycetota; class Actinomycetes; order Propionibacteriales; family Propionibacteriaceae; genus Propionibacterium; species Propionibacterium sp. The sequence goes on along the minus strand of NZ_JBDNTB010000010.1, from coordinate 16,286 downwards.
GCCCATCAGCTTGATGCCGGCCTTACGGTCCTTCACCTGCTGGATGTACTCCTTGACGGAAATGCCGGACGCCTTGATCTGCTCGAGCATCTCCAGCACGGCCTGGTTCGCACCGCCGTGCAGCGGCCCGGACAGCGCATTCACCCCACCGGCAACCGAGGCGTAGATGTTCGCACCGGAGCTGCCCACCAGGCGCACGGTGGACGTGGAGCAGTTCTGCTCGTGGTCGGCGTGCAGGATGAGGAGCACTTCCAGGGCACGGGTGATCTGAGGCTCGAAATGGTACGGCTCGGTGAGGTAGCCGAAGCTCATCCGCTCGAAGTTCTGGATGTAACTCAGCGAGTTGTCCGGATACAGCGTGGGTTCGCCGCGGGAATTCTTGTAACCGTATGCGGCCAGCGTGGGCACCTTGGCGATGAGCCGGTCGGTGGCCTTGTCGATGGCCTTCGGATCGTCACCCAGGGACTCCCCGCTGAAGGTGCTGAGCGCCATGATGCCGGCGCACAGCACCGGCATCGGGTGGGAGCGCCGCGGGAAGCACTGGAAGAAGGCGCGCATCGCCTCGTCGATCATCGTCTTGCGGCGGATGCGATCCTCGAAGTCGGCCAACTGGTCGGTGGTCGGCAGCTCGCCGTAGATGACCAGATAGGCGGTCTCCAAGAAGGTGGACTGCTCGGCCAGCTGCTCGATGGGGTAGCCGCGATAGCGCAGGATGCCCCTCTCGCCGTCGATGAAGGTGATCGCCGATGTGCATGCGGCGGTGTTGGCGAAACCGGGGTCGAAGGTGACATTTCCTGTGCTGTTGCGGAGCTTCGTGATGTCGTAGCCGTCCGAACCCTCGCTCGCCTCGACGAGTGGTAGGTCGACGGTGGAGCCCTGATCTGCCAACTTCGCTGTTCGCGCCATGACCCAACACTAGCGATCTGGATGGTCCTGGAGCAGGCCGGCTGCTGACGAATGTGGAGTCGTCCGGCGGCCGGTTGGGGCCTCGACCACGTCGATCACCGGGTGCCGCACCGATCGGATCTGCGCATTGAATCAGCGCATTGAGGGGGCCCGATCGAACCGTCTGGCGGTCCGGCGGAGCACGGCGGGCGCCCCTGTCTCGTTGAAATGTGAAGAGCTTTGCCGAGGCCGGAATAATCCGGCCGGGGGAAGCGCTCTGCTAGGTGTCATTGAACAATCAATCAGTGGACACCACGTCAACCGCGGTCGTCCTCATTGACCTACAGGAGCAGCAATGAGCATCGACATCTCCACCCACACCGGCGACTTCACCAGCCTCAACGGCGACTACGACCTGGACGCGGCACACAGCTCGCTGGAGTTCGTCGCACGGCACGCGATGATCACCAAGGTGCGTGGCACTTTCGACGATTTCACCGCCACCGCCCACATCGATGGTGCGAACCCCGCCGAAAGCAGCGTCGACGTCGAGATCAAGGCCGACAGCATCGATACCCGCTCCGACGACCGTGACGCCCACCTCAAGAGCGCCGACTTCTTCGACGTCGAGAAGTACCCCACCTTGAAGTTCGTCTCCACCAAGGTCACCGTCACCGCGACCAACGAGATCGAGATCACCGGCGACTTCACCATCAAGGACGTCACCCGCTCGCTGAGCATCCCCTTCGAGTTCACCGGCTCAGCCACCGATCCCTTCGGCAACGAGCGGGTCGGCTTCACCGGCGAGGTCGACATCAACCGCAAGGACTTCGGTCTCACCTGGAATGCGGCTCTGGAGGCCGGCGGCGTGCTGGTCAGCGACAAGATCAAGCTGCAGCTCGAGATTTCCGCCATCAAGAGGGCCTGAGCATCGGTATTCTGAACCAGCACTCTTGAGCATGGCCGTGGGGTCGTCCGATGTCGTGATCGGGCGGCCCCTGTGCATGTGAGCGATGCGCAGGCGTGCGGACCGTGCCGGGGTGGTTTGTTTTCTGCTGAATCGTGGTATCCCAAGCGAACCTGGTAAGCTGACGCGCGTTGTTGTTTGAGTTTTTCGTTTGCTTGTGTGGTTGACGCCTGGTTCACCAGTGTCGGTAGTCCTTACGGGAAGCGTTTGTTCGAGCTGCATCATCGAGCTCCGCAACCGCGGTTGCTCCGTTTCCTGGTTCAAGGAGAAATTATGGCTACAGGTACTGTCAAGTGGTTCAACGGCGACAAGGGTTTCGGTTTCATCGCCCCCGAAGATGGTTCGGCTGATGTTTTCGCCCACTATTCCGCGATCAATTCCACGGGTTTCCGCTCGCTGAATGAGGGCGACCGCGTTTCCTTCGAGACCCAGCAGGGCCCGAAGGGTCTGCAGGCCACCAACATCACCGTCCTGCACTGACCCAAGGACTTTTCAGCGAAGGCCCGGCTTCGGCCGGGCCGTCGTCGTCCCCACGGCCAGTGGAGTCGCATTCTCGCTTAGGTTTCCCTTACCTTGAGCGCGAAATCGGGTTCAGCGTCCTAGACTCACATGTGGAGACGTCGTGGGCGATGCCTCCCCCAGCAGTCTGGGATCCGGTTGATACGGAGGTTCGTGGATGAACGAAGACCAGAAGACGCGCATGGGTACGGGGCAGGGTTTCATCGCTGCTCTTGACCAGTCCGGCGGTTCGACACCGAAGGCGCTCAAGCTGTACGGAATTCCGGAAAGCGAATACAGCAACGAAGAAGAAATGTTCGCGCTGGTGCACCAAATGCGGACCCGCATGATCACTTGCCCGAGTTTCTCCAAGGAACATATTCTTGCTGCGATTCTTTTTGAGCGCACCATGGAGAGTTCCGTCGAAAATATCCCCACTGCGCAATTCCTGTGGGAGCGCAAGGGGATCGTGCCGATCCTCAAGGTCGACAAGGGTCTGGCTGATGCCACTGATGGCGTCAAGCTGATGAAGCCGATGCCTGATCTGGACAGTCTCCTCGATCGGGCAGTGTCCAATGGGATCTTCGGCACCAAGATGCGATCGGTGATCCTCGAGCACAACTCGAAGGGCATCACAGCAATCGTCGAGCAGCAGTACGAGATCGGCCAGCAGATCCTGGCCAAGGGCCTGGTCCCCATCCTCGAACCCGAGGCGGACATCAACGCCGACGACCGCGAGGCCAGCGAGCACCAGCTCCACGACGAGCTGCTCACCCATCTCGACAGCCTGGCCGAGGGCCAGCAGGTCATCTTCAAGCTCAGCATTCCCGTCAAGGACAATCTGTACGCCGATCTGATCGCCGATCCGCGGGTGCTGCGAGTGGTCGCGCTTTCCGGTGGGTTCAGTCGCGACGAGGCCTGCGAGCGCCTGAAGCGCAATCATGGTCTCATCGCGAGCTTCTCGCGCGCGTTGAGCCAGGGCCTGACCGCCCAGCAGAGCGACGAGGAGTTCACCGCCATGATGAAGGCGTCCATCGATGAGATCGCGGCTGCGTCCGCCACCTGATGGGTTCGGTGCTGACAACTGGTTGATCAGCCCGGTGGGGGGATGAGCTCGGTGTGGGGCGGCTGTGACAGTCGGCTCGCACCGAGCCAGCAGCCCAGATTGGTCTCAGATGGCCGGGTCAGGTTCGGATGGACTGCACTTCTGGTCGATGTGCGTACCAGGATCGAGGTCCACCACAACTTCAGCGCCTGCCTCGACCTACGGTCAGCCGCAGGAGCGCTCAGGCCAGTGCGCTCTGCTTCTGCCAGGCATTCCAGTCGTAGGTCCAGCAGCCCACGCCGTCATCGGGCGTGAAGGCGATGGAACTGGTTCCGGGGAAGTTCCCGCTGAATTCGACCGGATCACCGATCAGGGTGAAGTCGATCAACCACTTGGCGTCATCGGGGCTGAGATTGGTGCAGCCGTGGCTGACCGGCCTCACGCCCTGGTCGCTGACCGACCACGGAGCGGCGTGCAGGAACTCACCGCTCCAGGTGAGACGCTGACAATCGGCCACCTGCAGTTTGTATCCGCCGGGAGCGGTTGCCGGCACTCCGAAGGTGCCCGAATCCATCACCATGGAGGCGAATTTCTCCATGATCACCTTGGTGCCGGTGTAGGTTTCGTGGCCGGCTTCGCCCGTGCTGACCTTGAAATCGCGAATCTGGTTGCCAGATTGCGCCAGGGTCATGTGCTGAGTTGTGAGGTCGACGCGCATCACATGGGATTCGCCGTAGGTCAGCGAGTAGCTGGTGTCATCGGCGAGATAGACCCCGTCGTCCGCCTTCAGGCCACCGAATTCGAGCTTCACATCAACCTTGGAACCGGGTTGCCAGTAGTTCTGGGGGCGCCACATCAGGATCTTGTTGTCCACCCAGCCCCACGAACCGGCCTGCTGCGGAGTGGTGGTCACGGTGCCGTGCTTCTCGATGGCCGCCCGCAGCGCCTGGTCCGTCACCGGGGAGTGGAACTGGATGTAGACCGGCATGCCGATACCCAGCGGAGACGCCGTGTAGTTGGGCTCGTAGACATTGGTGTCGGTGGCCTTGGTGGTGAAGGTCTTGGTCAGCGTCGTCGGTGCCTTGGAGTGGTCGAGAACCTGGGCAGTCACCGTGTAGCTCTTGTTGGGCCAGAAGGTGCGCTCCCCGGTCCAGGTGTTGCCGCTGAGGTCGCCCTTGTACACGTCTCCGTTGGAGTCGGTGAGGGTCACCGACTGCAAAGTGCCGTCGGTGACGGTGACGACGAGGGGGTCATCTGGCATGAAGCTGTCCCCGCTGGGAGTGGTCACCGTCAATTCCGGAGGCCTGGTCGGGGTCGGGGTTGACTTGCCGCGTGAACCGAACGCACCGCCGGACTCGTCGGGATTGCTGGATGATTGTGATCCGGGTGAGCATGCGGAGAGTCCCACTGCACCCGCACCGACAGCAATTGCTGCGAGGACTCCGCGTCGAGTCATTCGCGGCAATGAATTGCGGGGAAGGGACATCAACATCTCCAGTGCAGGGGAAGCGCCGTGCGGACGGCGCGTCAAACGGTCCGAATGGGGCCATGTATCTGCTGAGTGTAACTCAGGTGTATGGGTGAACCAGGAGCCGCATCCACCAAGCTTGACGATGGGTCAGTCGAGGACAATGGGCCCATGGGGACGCAGAAGGCCGTGCAGGTGCTGATCGATGGGCGTGTTCAGGGGGTCGGTTTCCGATGGAGTTGCTCGACGGTGGCCGAGCGGCTGGGGGTCAGGGGTTGGATCCGTAATCTTCCCGACGGACGCGTCGAGGCGCACTTCGAGGGCAACCAGGACCAGCTCGACCAGATCTTGCGATGGGCGCACGAGGGCCCGAGCTATGCGTCGGTGCGCAGTGTGACAGTCACCGATGGGCGAGTGGAAGGCATGCGCAACTTCTCGGTGGCCTGAAACCGCTCGCCGCATCACAGCGGCAGGTCAACCCAGCGGCTGGGTGTGGGTGTGATGCTGGCCGTACCCGCGGTGAGTTCGGCGATTCTGTCGGTCGTGATGTCCAGGTTCTGGCGTGGGAAGCCGATCTCGATCACGCATTCCGAGCCGGGCCACGACACGTCGAGAACACTCAATCCGCTGCCACGCAGGGCAGCTTCCAGACGTCCAGCGCTGCCCACGGGCAGGTGCACGGTCAGCACGTCCAGATGGACGCGCCGGATCATCGCGGCATGGGCCAAGGCGGCGGAGACCGTGCCGCCATAGGCGCGCACCAGTCCGCCCGCACCCAGTTTGATGCCACCGAAGTAGCGCACAACGACGGCCAGCACATCGGTGAGTTCGGCCCGCCCGGTGGCGCAGACATGACTGGTCAGGGCATTGAGGATCGGCACACCGGATGTGCCGGAGGGCTCACCGTCGTCGCTGGTGCGCTGCTGATTCCGGTTGGGCCCGAGCACGAAGGCGCTTGGCAGGTGCCTGGCGTCGTGGAACTCCCGGCGCAGCGCGGTGATCCGCCCACGGGCCAGCTGCTCATCGGCCACCGGAAACAGGCAGGCGATGAAGCGCGACCGGCTGATCTCGACCTCGTGCCGCACCGCAGCGCCCAGGGTTACGTACTGGTCGGGCGGCATGGGGCCATGGTCGCACACGGATGCCCCGTGCCCAGATGACTAGCGTGGGGGCATGGCTGAGATCAACCCGCTTCTTGCCGGTCGCTGGAGCCCCAGGGCCTTCGACCAGGACTATGCGATGACCGATGAACAGATGACCCTTCTGCTGGAGGCGGCGCGGTGGGCGCCGTCTGCCATGAATCTGCAGCCGTGGGGATTCGTGACAGGACTGCGTGGGGGCAGGACCTACGAGCAGCTGACGGGCTGTGCACAGGGCCACTCCGATTGGGCGCTGAGCGCTTCGGGGCTCATCCTGGGTGCGTGCCGGCTGTCGGGGCGCGAGCTCGAACTCTCGCTGTACGACCTCGGTGACGCAGTGGCCCATCTCAGCATCGAGGCGGAGTCCCTGGGTCTGCACCTGCGCCAATTCGCCACCTTCGACCGTGGGTTGGCCGTCAGGGAGTTCGGCATCGACGAACCCTGGGTTCCGGTGATCATGCTGGCCGTCGGCAGGGCAGTGGAGTCGGGTAGGCCAGAACGTGAGCGTAAGCCCTTGGCTGAGCTGCGGCCCTGGGGGTGAGGTGGTCCGGTTCGGCGGAGTCGATCTGCTCTTCGGCATTTAGGTGCAACCGTGAAATTTGGGTGACTGCTGCGTGCGTTGTGACTGCGCTGATGCCAGCGGCGGGAGAAGATCTCACATGCACACCGAGCCCGCTGTGACTTGTTGCGCTGATTTCAGAGAGGGAGCCGCGCGAGAGAGGTCCCAGGCCGGTGAGCGGGGCAGGACCGGTCGCGGCCGGAACGAGTGGTTTAGGATATTCTTCTGACACAGGTATTTCTCATTCCTTTCATTGTCGAGAGAAGAGCTCATGTTTGGTTCAGTAAAGAGGCTTCGCCGGAGAGCCGTCGTCCTGCTCACGGCGATGCTCACCTCCCTCGCACTCGTAATACCAGCTGCACCAGCCAGGGCAGTCAGCTCTGGTGTATATTCTGTGGCCTACTCAGACAGCCTGTATCTATACTATGGTTACGGCTCTCCTAATCAGTTGACCTATGACCAGTGGAGATCATATGGATTTCAGCGTCCCACTCGAATCAACAGCGACTATGTCAAGTATCCTTGGTCCGATCAGATTTATGCAGTAACATTCTTTGATACAAACCAGGATTCATGGATGTGGCAGCTTCTGGATTTCTCATCGTGGGCGCGGGCTGGGTATCCACAACCCAGAGTCGCCGGTTGGATTTATGGCTCCACATATTACAGGTACGCAGGTGATCAAACTATCTATGTAAGCCTGAATGGCCAGGAACACCGGCTCACATACCAGGAGTGGGTAGCAGCAGGGTTGCCAAATCCAACGGTCAGAAATCAGTACATGAAGCTCAGCTGGGACGACACCATTGTGAAGTATCAGGAATATGAGGGACGTCTATTAATTTATTCTTTGGGCTATCAAAGTTGGGCTTATGATGGATTTCCGGCACCACAGGTGAGGCCCAGTCTTCCTGGTGACTACATTTGCAAGTACAGTTGGTCGGATACTCTTTTTTATTACGGATCCAGCCACTTCGGAGCCTTGACTTGGGGTCAATGGGCTGCCACCGATTTCATGGCGCCGAGGTCCTGCTGATAACTTCGAGGTGACTCGGGTATCTTGGCGTATGGGCATGGCCAGTAAGCTGCCAAAATTGTATATACACGTCCGGGGGATGCACTCTGTTTGTGCTGCCCATGGACCGTTGTGAGAGTTGTGATCTGGCTATGGGGATTTCTGGTCTCCTTCTGTCTGAGTGGGGGGAATGCTGACATACCGCTACTCCTGTTAGGGTGAGACGTTCCGTCTCAGGTAGTGGGAGGTTCCTCTGCCTCTCAAGAGGGGGTGTCGTGGGAGTTTTTTGGGAACAACCCACAGATGCTGCTCGGGGTAGGTCGAGTGGAAATTTCAGTAGAGACCCGTGGCTGGCGCGAGCATGGTTCTGGCTTGCGATCATGGGAGCGGTCGTCATTCACCTCGTGGCGCAAGGTAGTTCGCTGCTGTTCGGCGCATCGGGTTTGTCCAATCTCCGGTTGGCATACTCGAATGACCAGCTCGGCTACATGACCATCGCGGCAAATGTCCGAGTTGGAATAGATGGCAACCCGGAGCCTGTCACCCTCACAGGCGTCAACAATTATCCTCGGGATTACTACACAATTGTCGGCTTGGTGGCGAGGATTTTCCATTTGCAGGTCGTGCAGGCTTGGAATTTCACGGCTATCGCTGTACAAGTCGTGATGATTGCGGTCCTAGCGGCACTGCTCATCCGGCTGACTGGCCGGAATTGGGCAGGTCTTCTGGCGCCAACTCCGTTCGTGGCGGGAATAGGCGCCTGGCTCATCAGTGGTAGCTGGATGATTCATCTGGGGTCGTCCCATGCCACGCTCTGGGGTCCTTTCGGAGTCCTCTTCTCGCTCAATGGTGAAGCTGCTGGAATTTCCTGTGTGATCATTTCAGTCTGCCTGGTGATAATGACATGGGACCAGCGTATATCGATTCCTAAAAAGCGGGTGCTCCGTGTGATTGCCGCTTTGTTGATCGGCATGATAGCGGGTTTCCAGACCTATTCATTCCTCACTGGGTGCTATTTGCTCGCTTTTGTGATAGCCGTCGTCGGACTTTACGAGAAGCGTTCCAGAATTTCCTGGATCAGTTCTGCAGCGCTGGTGCTTGTGGTGTTTTTGATCGGCCCACTGATCAGTGAACATATCGGTCAGTTGCCGACACTTGTGTTCGGGCTGATCATCGCTGTTCCGGGTCTGTGGTTGCATCTTCGTATCCAAAAATTCCGTTGGATTGGCTATCTGGCGATCACAGCGGTCCTTGCCTGTTTTCAGGTGATCCCCACGCTCGTGGCCCAGATCGGGGGTGATCCCTTCCTGCACTACAGGGTTGCGTCGAATCAGGACTTGGGCGTGGTATATCCCTTGTCATTAGTCGTTCTGCTTTTCGCAGCCATTCCATTACTGTTCTGTCTGCGCTCCGCCCTCTCGATGAACAGCCGCCACGTGGTGGGTATCTCATTGGGCTCACTGGTCACCTTGGTCATGGTGGCCACCAACAATGTCTGGGGCCCGAACACAGAGCCTTACCGGATGGCTCTGGACGGCTTGATTTACTGTTTTGTAGCTATTCCCGTGTGCCTAGCCATGCTCTCGGGTGCTGTGTCGGGCATCGCAGCTTCCGGGGCCGCACAGATTTTCAGCCTGCCAGCTACGGACGAACAGTCAGGGAAGAAGTTCCTCGCAGCGGTCGTTGCAGGGATCACCATGTTCGCCATCGGCCTGCCAGACTTTTTCTTGTTCGCCACTAGCCCCAGCACTCGGGAGATGTGGGATTCCAGTGCCGCAGAGCCGCGCGCTGTTCAGCAGGTGCTGACGCACATGGATACTTCCAAAGGCCTTCTCCTTACCGATCCTTGTGCTGACCCCAGGACCACTAAGGTTCTCACCTCCGTTCCGGTGAACTACTACTTCCTGGGTATGGCCTGGCCCGAGCGTCGTGATGCAGTGCAACAGGTTATGGATGATCGCACCAGTGGGATCATCCAGGCGGGCCATCTGCACAGTGCTGGTGTGGGCTATGTCATGACGCAGTCCAGCTGCCAGATCCACTGGCAAGACATGTATCCGGAGCTGCTGGAGAAGGTAGCCAGCGCACCGGTCGCCGGAACCGAGGAGAGCTACACACTGTGGAGTGTTCGGTGACACATCAACGCCCGACGAGCCGAACAGGTGCTGTTGGTGGACTGCGCATGACGGATGTGGCGGTCTTCGTGTTGAAGGATGGTCAATGACCACAGCACCCGAGCCAGCCTCTCCCAGACAATCCGGTGGATTGTCACGAGGTGATGGGATCTTGGTAGCGGCAGCCTCGATAATCGCCGCACTGAGCAATTTCGTCATCATGTTCCTAGGCACCCGAACCCTGCCAGCGGCTTCCGGTACCGAATTCCTCGCCTTCTGGTCGCTTCTCACCGGCATGTTCGGCGTGATCTCCGGAGTCCAAAACGAAACAACGCGGGCGGTCGGTGCTGTGGCGAGCGGTGCGCGCCGGGGAGTGCGAGCCATCGGGCCGTCCCTGATCATCGGCGTCATCGTTGCGCTGATCATCCTCGCGCTCACCCCGGTGATCGGACAGCGGATCGTGCCCATATCGGGTGGCACGGCATTGCCCGCACTGGTCATCACAACTGTCGCCTATTCGGCCTATGTCACCCTGGTGGGTTCATTCGGCGGCCAAGGCTGGTGGTCGCACTATGCATCGCTGCTTGCCAGCGAGGTGATCCTGCGCATGCTGCTGATGGGAACCGTGCTGGTGATAGGTGCGTATCTGGGTGGATATGTGCTGGCATGCGCGGGTGCCACGGCTATCCTGTTCATCTTCCTGGTGTTCTCCCGGCGCTCCCGGCAGGCCTTCATCAGCCGTGCGGACGACAACCTGCTGGCGATGGTTCGCAAGAATCTGCTCGCCGTCGTGTCGACCTCCTGCACAGCGATCCTCATCACCGGATATGGCGCCATCCTCACCGGTGTGGCCCACGGATCCGAACCACTGCTGCTCGGCGGGCTGATCCTCGCGGTCTCGCTGACCCGGGCACCCATCATGATCCCGCTCACTGCGTTCACCGGGGTGGCGATCAAGCTCTTCCTGGGCCACCGCGATGCCCCCATGAAGGCCATCGTGAAACCCGTCGGAGCCCTGCTTGGCCTGGGGATCATAGGGGGTGCGGCCGCCTGGGTCATCGGGCCGTGGTTCGTCGGTATCTTCAATCCCGGCTATCACATCGCCGGATGGGTATTCGGAGCACTGACCTTCTCCTCGGCGATCATCGCGATTCTCACTCTGTTCGGCACGTTGGTGCTGGCGTTGGACGCACATGTGATCTACGCCGTCGGTTGGCTCATCGCTTCAGCCGTGGCGATTGGGATCCTGCTTTCACCCGTCGGCCTGGCACTGCGGGTGGTGCTTTCGCTGTCTGTGGGTCCCACGGTCGGCTGTTTGGTCATGCTTGCCTGGTTGGCCATCACGGCAGGCGCCCAAAAGCCAGAGGACCAACAAACAGTGGGCCATAATGACCTACAGAATTGAGCCAAGACGGTCCTCAAGTAAGGTCCATTTATGCCTTCGCAGCGGAGGACTTGGTGTGGGCCCTTCTACGGGCGATTGTGCGCACCACAGCATAGCCAAGTGCTAGCACCCAGGCCAGGGTGAACGAACCCACCTCGAGCAGCCAGCCCGGCGGCCGGAAGCTCATCACCAGATCTTGCCCGGCACTGGATGCCGGTACGTCGACGTGCAGCAGGAAACCGAGGATCGGATCCGTCAGGGTGCCATTACGGATCCGGTATCCTGGCCAGCTGAGACGGCTGAAGGCGATCTGGCCACCTTCCGCTGGAACGGAGTCCAGATGGATTTTCACCTCAGTGTCGGTATTGGTGATCACGTGGTACTGAACACCGGTACTGGCCCACGTCGGTAACCCCACAGGTTCAACGCCTGCATCACGTCGCCAAATGAAAGAGATGTCAGTGACATTGCTCAACGTCCAGCCTTTTGGCACCGGATGTTCAGCCATCAGGGTGTCCAGTTCCCTTGTGTTGGGGGCCACGAACTGAACCGTGTCCAGGCTCATCAGATCGACAAGCGACGTGCCCCCAGCTTGTACCACAGGATTGAACAACCGGGTGGCAGCGTCATAACAGGTGATGCCGTAATAGGGCTGCATGCACAGCGTATTGCTCATCGCTTGGTAGCCGACCGGGGTGTAGAGGTTAATTATGGCTGTCTTGCTTAGATACGCTAGATTCCCGTAGCGGGCTACCGACCAGACCTTGGGCCCAACCGACGGCCCCGAACCCAGCAGGATGGTCTCCCCGACAGCTCCTTGAATCGGCTGCTCCATCGCAGTGACATTGGCGGGCATGTTCTTCTGACCGAAGCTTGACTCGGAGTCCACTGCGAACCGGTTCAGCTGAATTCCCGAGGTGGCCAGGGTCAGGACGATCATTGAGACTGCTATGGCTGTGAGCCACTGCTTTCCATGGTGTTTGGAAGCCGCGCGTCTTCCAGTGGCCCACAGCGCGATCACATAGCACATCATGAGGGCTGCCGGAATTACCTGCCACCAGCCGGTTGAGGGTCGAGCCGAGAAGGAAAGCCATAGCACGAAACCGACGACGACCAGCGTGACCGCAAGTTTTCGGCCGGTGAAGTTCCTGGGTTCCAGACAGCGGGAGAAGAGTACGGCTGTGAGCGTGACAGTCAACAGGACAACCCACGGCATTGAGCGCATCGGGAATCGGAGCGGCCCCATCTGGGAAGGGCCGATTGCCAGTGTCGTCGCGAGCAACAGCAGGAAGAAGGGCAGCAGAAGCCTGCCGGCCAATGCCCTCACTCTGCTCCACTGGCACAGCAACAGGACCGGCAGGAACCATGCGATGTAGGTATAAGGTGCCAGCGCGTAGCGGGTTCCGTCGAAATTGGAGGTGTCGGGGCTTGCGAAGGGCGAAGACGACACCGCGAGGCCATTGAGCGTGAGCGTCATGAAGCCGGAATTGGTCACGCCCTGGTCGCGCACACTCACATTTGATGTGAGGATCGCGGGTAGGAAGATGGCCATCACGAGCAGCCCGAAGGGCACCCCAGCGAAAATCGTGCGCAGTAGCGCGCGGCCCTTACGCCGTACGGCCGCGTCGACGATCAGCGCGACAAACAATAGGACGAGCATGATTGCGCCCTGCACGTAGTTCACGGTGATGATCAGGAAGCCGGGGATGAACGCAGGCCAGTACGACCGGTGTTGGTGCACGAAACGGAGCAGGCCCCACATGACCCAGGGGAAATAGGCCCATACCTCAAGATTGGTTACCCATGTGGTCGAGTCGAAAAAGAGGGTGAAGCCACCGAGCGGGGCTGCGATCCCGGCAAGCACCGCGAAGTCCCGGCGTGCGCCCAGATTGTGTGCCAGCAGGTAGGTGCCGAGACCTGCCACCACGAGGAAGAACCATTTCACAAAACTGGCGTAGATGGGCGCATCCGGGACCACTTGGCTGCCGAGGCCTATGAGCCAGATGATCGGATTGGCCAGCCCGAACTGCTCCACTGCGTAGTTCCCGGCCATCCAAGCATTGAGGTTCAGCAGTGGCAGATGGCCGTGACTCAACTGTTGGCCAAGCTCGAACCACTGTCCGTAGGCACCACCCGCGGTGTCATCAAAGTAGTAGAAATGCCGGTTGGTGAGCATCGGGATGATCGCCATCAGGGTGATCGCCACAGTGATGACCGCCATCGACACCAGATCAGTCCAGGTGGGCCGTGGGGGCGTCAGCTGGGCGTCGTCGGGGCGGTGCATCTCGACAGTTCGACGGGGCTTCGTGACCGTGGGAACCGCCGCTTGATTGGTTCCCCTGTCCCCTCCGTATGTCGCTGTGTCGGAGGAGTCCTGCGGGTTCTGCATGAGCATCAGGGTAGCAATCCTGGCAGTTCGTCCCGTGGAGCGTTGACCTACCCGAGTTTTCTGCATCGCCATTCGGGCAGTTGGACTCAATGGTGATTCGTGCTGTGGAGGGGCTTGGCAACAGCCTTCTTGATACCGAGTCCGAAGTACACCGCCCGGCGTCCGTAGGCCATCGCGCGCGCCTGCAGATTGCCGGCCAGCACGTCAGAATCCGATACCACCTGCGGATACATCTGGTGCATGTTGTTGTGGAATTCGCCGACCTGCGCAGACTGGGACTTGGCGAGTCGCACAGACCACTGGTTTGCGCTGACTCTGAAAGAGGCGAGCGCTTCCTCAATGCCGAAGAATCCACCCCGGCCGGCCTTGACGTCTTCCAAGAGCACTCGGCAGTAAGTGCGCTCATCGATGACGTAGGGATTCGTGTCGTCCCAGCCACCGATGTTCTGAAGGGCATCGGCTCGCATCATGATGCAACAGGGCTCACCGAAGATGTTGGTGCCACTGTGTACGGTCGCCCGGACCGCCTTGGCGCCCTGGTGATGGCCATACAACTTCTTGGGGATCCCACGTGAGGGCATGATCACAGAACCGGTCTCGTCGACCAACCTCCGGCGAACTGCGCAGAGGGTGAGGTCGGGGAACAGGTCGAATGCGGCCACTTGGCGCGACAACAGCTGGGGGTCTATCAGGTCATCACCGCAGACCAGTTTCACCAGCTCACCTCGAGCTTCCTGAGTGACACGCTGCCAGTTGTGCTTGGCACCGCCACCGGCCACGGTGGGTGACAGGATCCGAAGCCGCTTGTCGCCGGCGAACTGCTCAATGACGAGGGCTGTCGCATCAGCTGAGGAATGATCGGCGATGACGACTTCGTAGTCCTCGTAGTCCTGGTTGAGCACGGATTCCAAGGTATTGCGGATGTAGCTCACATTGTTGTATGCGGGGATGACAACGGATACTCGGGGTGACAACTGACTGGTCCTTTCGGGAGTCATAGACCGGCGCACCGATGGTGCCATGGCCGACGACCTCGTGAGCACCTGTGACGTGGGTGAATTGACGCAGCGTGTTCGTCATGCCGAACTCCGGCTCCCGAGATCGCCATGACGCAAAAGTCTCGCACAGACTGCATGCGCGTCAGAGTAGCAACGTGCATGGGGTTACCAGTGGGGCACCGTCCAGGATCTTGGTCAAACCGAATCGTTATGCTTGAGGATCTGCCTTGATGAGCTTGGCGCGCACGTGTCTACTATCACGGGGGTCTTGGTGCAACTGGTCACAGAAGAAGTGGCCCTTCCTGCTCGACTGTCATTTGTCAGTTTTACTGATTGGAGATTGAGATCCTCTCCGCGCGCAGTGTCGTAGTTCGCACCCCACGCGAGATTCTGATGTTGTCTTCATCGGGGGTTGAAGAATTCATGGCCTCGCCATTTCACTCTCTGTCGACCCAATGTCTGACTACCTCGGAATTTTCGATGGTTCCGGTGGTGTGCAACGCGAACTTGGGTGTCAGACAGCGTATGCGGTCAGCGAGTAGGTTCTCAGGTATAATATGGCCTGTGCAGTTACCTGAATCGAAGTAGTTATGTGGTGGCGCGCCGTTAGTGTTCGGTAATATCGGATGGATGGAAATAGCTTGAATGCAGTAACCGCTCCAACCCCGGAGAATCGTCTCATCAGCTTCGTATTGCCGGTCTACAATGAAGGGGTCAATGTTGATCTCATTCATAAGACCCTAATGAAAGTGACGGCTGATCTTAGTTATAATCTTGAATTCGTCTACGTGAATGACGGAAGTTCGGATGATTCCTTTGACCGTCTCAGGGCTGAGCAAGTAAATGATCCACGAATTAAGATTATCAATTTCTCACGGAACTACGGACATCAGTTGGCCATCACCGCCGGGATGGACTATGCCAATGGCGATGCCGCAGTCATCATGGACAGCGATCTTCAGGATCCGCCGTCGGTCGCCCTCGAACTCATCAAGAAGTGGGAGGAGGGGTACGACGTAGTATTCGCGCAGCGACGAAGCAGACATGACACTTTTTTCAAACGAACAAGCGCCGACATGTACTACCGGTTCTTGGAGAAAATTGGTGACATAAGGATTCCCCGGAATACGGGGGATTTTCGTCTCATGGATCGAAAGGTGATCGATGAGGTAAAGAAGTATCGAGAGCATGATCGGTACATACGAGGTATGGTTTCGCGAGTTGGGTTTAGGCAAGTCGCGGTCGCGTTCGATCGTGATGATCGAGTACACGGTGAAACACACTATCCGTTGAACAAGATGCTCAAACTTGCCTCGGACGGTATTCTTGGATTTTCCACATTTCCGCTCCGGATAATTGCCAGGATAGGCTACTCGGTAGCAGCGTTGTCCATTATAGGAATCCTTTGGATCCTCATTTCAAAGATTGTCTCACCTCAGTCTACGGTGCCAGGCTGGAGTTTCATCGTTATTGCGATTCTCTTTGTGGGTGGACTCCAACTCATCATGCTGGGTATTTTGGGGAGTTATATCGGAAGGATTTACCGGGAAGTCCAGGACAGGCCTTTGTACTCATTGGAGGGGCTTTACGTTGCAGGTCAAGAAAGCCCCCTTCAGCCACCCGAAGACACCCAGCATCAAGTCCGTTACAGGATTGTAGATCGGTGAAATTCGTGAAGAAGCACAAGAGATCTCATGGGATTAGCGCCGAGCAGCGATGGCTATTTGTCATCGCAGGTATCTCAGCCAATGGCAGTCAGTGGCCGGTAGTCAGGCTCTTCACGATTGAGGGTGTAGTTGGGGTCTGAATCCTCCGGCCTCGAGGA